>CALLKF010000013.1 GCA_938008535.1 uncultured Saprospirales bacterium
TGTGATATATAAACCTGTGCCTGCTGCTATACGAGCTGTGCCACTCATAGTAGATTTTAATACCAAACGACCACCTGCTGCCAATGCACCAGCACTTACAGTGGCTGTACCAGTAACATTTAAGAACCCTAAGCCATTTAATGTTGCACCTAAAGCATTGTTTAGGGTAACATCTTTTACATTAATATTTCCTGTTAAAGCTGCCGTTTGAGCAGTAGTACCATTGAATATTAATCCTGCATCAGTTCCTGTTATGGTGCCAGTATTACTTAAATCACCAGATACAGAAATTGTATTTGCACCATTAATGGCTTTGGGTGCAATTTTGGCGTTAAAATCTTAACTATAATTATGCTTTTGTCGTCTTAAAATCAATTTTAAAATCTTTACAAATTAATTTGGCTACTTCGCGACCTTGTTCAATGGCAACTGGTATTCCACCACCAGGTCGACTCCAATGACTAGCGTAATAAAATTGTTTTAGTTTTGGCAATTTGAATTTTACTGGTGATGTAGCTAAAATATTTTCACCTGGAAGCCAGCCTTGCGCGCTACCTTGCCAATTATTGGTATATCGTAAAATGGTAGCTGGTGTAGAAAAATCTGTTACTTCTATATCTTCTCTGATAGTTGGAAATTTATTTTCTAATAAATCAACCAAAGCATTTACAAATTTTGTTTTTTCTGCTCGATATTTTAATCGTTCGTTTTTGCGCAATTGAATCCAATAATTTCCATTGGTAGTGTAAAAGCTACAAGCCATCACAGTTTTACCTTCAGGTGCTAGTGTTTTATCATAATTATAGAAATGTACTTCTAATCGTTCCCAACTTGTGCCACAAGGCGACTCTAATTTAACTTCTATTGGAAAACGAAAAAAATGCGGAAATTCTTTGTATGTTTTTTTCAATCCAAAAGAAACCAATAAAACTGAATAATAAACATCTATTACTTTACCATCTTTTAGTTTTAAGATTTTATCATCTACATAATTTCCATCTAAATAATCAAATACTGTTTTATACCAATCAGCACTAGACACCACGGCATCGCCATTGTGTATTACATTTTTCCGGACCAACAAACCAACTGCTTTATTTTGTTCGGTAATAATTTTTTTCACTGGTGTATTGTAGTGAATAGTACCACCCAACGAAGTATATTTGTCTGCAATTTTTTGAGCCCAAGCCAAAGAGCCACCAATTGGGTAACCAGCGCTTTTTTTATCAAAAACTGCATGCGGAAAATTAAAAACTAGCATTTTTACTTCTTGTCCATCAAATAATAATTCAAATGCTTCGCGAATAAATGGACTTTTAAATTTCTTTGCTAAATCAAAATTGCTGACCTTACGTTGTTTGTTCAGAATAAATAAAAACTTCAAATATCTTGACATTTTAATACCACGAAGGATTGATGGTAAAATTGGAAGTTTGTCCATTTTGGGTGGCAAATCATAGTTTTGCAATACACGAATATCATTTATAAATGCTGTTGTAATTTTCTCGTCCTCTGGCGATAAATCAAGCATGTATTTTTTTAGTTGATTTAAATTATTATAAAAATGAAAAACGTTTTTTCCATATTTATCAATATTATTTTTAAGTTCAATACTAATCCTAATTTCGTGGTGGTGAAATTCAATAGATTCCAAATTTAGTATCTCTGACCACATGTGATAGAATCCGCTTCCTTTATCAGAACCTAAAATCCAATGCGCACAACCGTCAATGGTAAACTCACCTTTTTCCCAACTTGTACATAGGCCGCCTGGAATATCATGTTTTTCAAAAATATGTGTTTCAAACCCATTCATTTGTAAATAACAACCTGTGCAAAGTCCAGAAATACCTGCACCAACTATATTTATTTTGGGTTTTTTTTGAAGCATAAAATTGTAGCAGATTTTTTTGAACAAGCAAAATGCGCTTAAAAAATGTCATTAAAAACTAATATTGTAAATTTATTTTTTATTGTCAAAGCAAAAAGAAGTTAAGAAAATGAACAGTTAAACAAAACATAAAATATTTAGTTTCTATTAAAGTGTATTTGCAAAAATGATTAAATATCATGCTTATTTACAATTCAATAATTTAGCAAAATAGTTACTTACAACTACTTGTTTATTGGTATATTGAAATAGAAATTATATCTTTGACCAAATTAATTTTTGAAGTATGTCATATTTCAGTCAAACCATAAACCAATCTGCAACTAGTAATTCTGTTTACACACGGTTAAAATATTATTCAATTGTATTCATAGCATTTTTAGTTTTATTACCAGTTCCTTGGTTGGCTTTGGTTATAGTATTTACATTAGCATGGCATGGTTTAATAATGTGGAGTTATAAAACTGAACCTATGAAATGGTTGAGCAAACAACTGAATGCTGCAGCTAAATGGCTGGCAAAATATATGCTGAACGATGAACGCAACAGTCCGTATTTATTTTCATTAATCGGAATAGGCATATTTGCACCAACATTATTTATTCTATCATATTGGTATCAATCCAAACAAACACATTTTAATTGGTATGCAGTTATGGTATATCATGTTTTAAATTATGGACCCTACTTTGCATTTTTTTCTCAGATTGCCACACTAATACATAAAGAAGGTCATGCACCACGTGGTTTATTTAAAAAACCATTTAAATTTTTGAATAAATTCTATGGATATTTTTTAGCAATTTTTTACGGACATGTACCAGAAGGTTATCCAATGGGTCATATGCGGATTCATCACAAATATAACAATGCACCAGAAGATGTCACTTCTACTGTTTTTTACGACAGAACACAGGCATCACGTTTTATGATTTATTTGTTTGAGTTTATGTTATTTTGGACAGGTATTTCTGTTGCTTATCATCATTATAAAGATAAGAGAATAGAAGATTGTAAGAAGATGTTGCGCGGTATGTTTATTTTTTATGGATTGATTGCTGTGGTGATGTATTTAAATTTCTGGTTTGGCTTTGCTTATTTACTATTGCCGCATCTTTCATCAATTATATTTTTAGCAGCGATAAATTATACTTGGCATGCATGGACTGACCCATCAGATCCAAAAAATATTTACAAAAACAGCATTACAATCATTAACGGTCAATACAATGTTTACAATGAAGATTATCATGTAGAACATCACAAACGACCACAAACACATTGGGAAGAATATCCAATAAATTATGAGAAATACAAAGATGAATATGCTGCAAACCGTGCTATAATATTTCAAGATACACAAGCATTTGCTGTCTTTTTTATGCTGCTATTGGGTCATTATGAAAAGATGGCAAATCATATGGTTGACCTAAATGGTGACATGACGACAGAAGATAAAATTGCTTTAATGAAAAAGCGATTGCAACCTGCACATTAATATAAACCTACATCTTTTTTAGCTTTTACGATGCTGTTCACCAAATGCGTGAATATTATAATTTATTACTAAATACATGTAATACTTTATTTTGTAAATAATATCAACTTTATAATGTTGTAAAATCATTTACAGTGTAAAATACTATTACCATGTACAAATATCGCATAGAAATAGATTTAATTTGGTGGTTCATTTGGTTTATATTGTTTTCTTGGATTTTTACAAATGCTTATCAAATACCTTTTAAACGACGAAAAAGAATTAGTGCATTAACTATTTTAGAAAAGCGTTTCTCATCTAGACAAATCTCTGAAGAAGAATATCAGCTAAAGAAAAAATCAATTGAAAATAAAGTTAGAATTTTAAAATATTGACAACAATATCAATTAACTATCAAAAAAATTAACATGAAAAAATATATTCATCTGCCAATTTACCTTCTTATTTTAATTTTATATACTTCTTGTGTATCAACAACAATAATTAGTAGTTGGAAAGAACAAAATAAACAGATAGAAATTGGCAAACTTCATAAAGTATTAGTAGTTGCACTATTTAAAGATGAAACCAATAGACGTAAAGCGGAAGACCAAATGGTTATTTATTTAAAAGGAAAAGGTATCGTATCTTATGACTATTTTGACGATAACATTAGTACTAAAAATGAAGAAGCAATTCGCTATAAAATAAAAGCTGATGGTTTTGATGGTGCAATTACAATGCGATTAATTGATGTTGATAAAGAGAAAACATACACACCTGGAAATATAACAAGTTATCCATCTTACTATCAAACATTCGGTGGTTACTATTATAGAAATTGGAACTATTACAGAACACCTGGTTATTATTCAACTACCAAAACATACACTATCGAAAACAATATATTTTCAATAAAAGAAGATAAAATAATTTGGACTGGCATCACACAAACTACAAATCCAGAAGGTGTAAATAAGCTAACAGAAGAAGTAACTAAAGTAGTTTATAAAAAAATGGTATCTGAAGGTTTTATTAATAAATAGTATTTTGAACAATTAAATAAAAAATTACTTGTTATTTTTTCTATTTCGTTTGTATTCGCCAAATGAAACCATTTTTTGGCGTTGTTCGTCCCAAAGGTTAGAGCGCAATGTTTTTAAACTTTGCCAAAACGTAATCGTATTCGTATGTTTTAAAAATATTGGATTTTCTTTATGACATTTTCTTAAATTATAATTAGGAATTGCTGGACTTAAATGATGAATATGGTGATAACCAATATTGCCAGAAAGCCAATGAAATATACGTGGCAATTTATAATAAGTACTTCCTTTTAATGCAGCCACAACATAATTCCATTCTTCTTTTTTTGCTTTAAAAATGTGTTCGTATTGGTGTTGAATATAGAAAAACCACAAAGCATAAATTCCAAAGAAAAATAAGTTGGTGAATTGAACTACTAAAAATCGTTCCACTCCAAAAATATATGCAAAAGCTGTGTAAGACAATACGAAAAGTATGTTGCTGATATTGACACTTTTCTTCACTTTTTTAAAATAATCAGAATCTACAAATGCAAAACGATTATAAATCACCACATAAATGAAACCACCAATAGTAAACAAATACAATGGATTTCTGTAAATGCGATAATATAATTTTTGTTTCCAATTTGAGTTTGCATATTGTTCTGTGGTAAATACTTCAATATCACCAATATCACTAACTTCTAATTGTCCGTTGTGTGCATGATGAAAATTATGATTTTTTGCCCAATAACGATATGGAATCAACGTGCAAATACTACATACAGTTCCGATGATTTCATTCAGCGTTTTGTATTTAGTAAACGAACTATGTCCGCAATCATGTTGGATAATAAAAATTCTGGAAAGAATAAAACCGTTTAACAAAGCAACTAATGCTGAAAAGAAGAACGATTTATCATACAAATAAAATTGTAATCCTAATAAAAAAACATAAAATACAAAGCTGTTAGCAATTTGAACAATCGCTTCTTTGGTATTAGGAATCTGATATTTTTTTATCATTTGATTCCAGTTTTTTACATCATCTAATAATTGTTGTTTGTTGAAGGTTTGCATTGTTGAGTTTTTAGAACAAGT
>CALLKF010000014.1 GCA_938008535.1 uncultured Saprospirales bacterium
TACACAAAACTTAATTTACCAAATCTACCACAACTATTGCCAATTTTTTGTTAGCAGCTGCCAAGTTTCATTTTTTTAAATCGTTGTCATACTTAATGTCTTTAGTTTCATTGTCAGATGGTAACCAACCGTTTTGTATTTTATTTATGAGTTCAAGTAAATAATTTTTAACGCCTTGCTGCGTCATGTCAATACAAACTACATCGTCAATAGGAATGTATTCGTCGTAAACTGTAGCATTAGCAACAGTTGTCGCAAACCAAAAACCTTCGCCAAAGTTTTTGTGAAAGGTTGTCATTGGTGATATATCATAATTTTGAGGCTTTCCAGTACGTTCTTCAATTTGAACTTGTCGCAAAACAATTTCTGAGTCAAAATAGTCTTCTGTGTCAGACCCAAGCTGACCAGCACTACATGTGTAAAGTACATTTGAGTCTAAGCATTTTATTGTTGTTTCGTTGAGAAGTTCTTGGTCTGCATCGTCTGCTATGGTAAAGGCTAACCAATTTGATGAAGGCAATTTTTCAAACCAATGCAAATCTACTCTCACGTTTGTATAGAAGATTTGTCTGTTATTAAGTTCTCCAATTTTTGTCACTGGTATAGATTGAGTGTTGTAGATTTGGTTGCTGCTAACGGTTGAAAATTGGCAATGGTTGTGCGTGTTTAACACCAACCAACAATTATTTACAAATGTAATTTATTGCACAAAACTTTAATTACCAAATCTACCACAACTATTGCCAATTTTTTGTTAGCGGTAGTTAATTAAGAACATAAATTGAATCATAAATCGGATAACTTGTAATCATACCAGTTCTTGGATTCTTTACTTCTAATTGGCCTTTCCAGTAATACATTCCTTTCTCTTTTGGTATAAAGGACATTTGTCTGTCTTGTGTAATTAATTTTGCATTCTCATTATATTCTTTCACAGGGTATGTGTATTTCAGTTTGCTGCCTTCTCGAACATTCCAATCAATTAATCCGCAATTGGAATTGTATTGAGTGTTTATATGAGCATAATGTGCGAAATTATAAGCTACGACTTGTGTCCAACCACATAATTCAGTATTTAAGTCCTGTTCGGTTATACCAAATACAATTGAATCTGCAATTGCTTTTTTTGCATTATGAAATATTTCTAAGTATTCCATTGATATCTTCTTTCTCATGCTGTCTCTTAGATTATCATTTTCATTTCGAAGTTTCAAATTTTCAATCTCTAATTTTCTTTTTGAATTGATATTGCAAGAGACAACAAGGAGAGACAAGAGTATGAACATATATGATTTCATAAATAAAAAAGTTGTGTCGTTGAAAATTAATTACCGCTAACTTGTTTATATGTCTGACAAAATCAGACCAATACTCCCAATATTGGTTGTATTAGTCTGATTTAGTCATCCTTTATTCAAATATAGTTTTTTATTATTAAATACCCAAGTCTTCAAATGCTTATTTAACAAGTAATCTTAGCTTACATCTCTTGCCATCCTGGTAAAGGAAAGGTGTAAACTACCCTTCAAGTCATTAAAACCCAGCATCCATCGGCTTAGCAGCAGCGTCGATGCTTTCTGATAACTCAGCGATTTTCTTTGAAATAGGGCTGTTTTATACCGAAAATGCCTTGAAGTCGTACGCAAGGTCAGTGATCCAGTCCGCAAGCTCAGCGATCCAGTCCGCAAGGTCAGTGATCCAGTCCGCGAGCTCAGTGATCCAGTTCGCGAGCTCAGTGAAGCTGTCCGCGACCTCGTTGAAGCATTTCGCGACCTCGTTGAAGCATTTCGCGACCTCGTTGAAGCATTTCGCGACCTCAGTGAAGCATTTCGCGAGCTCGTTGAAGCATTTCGCGACCTCAGTGAAGCATTTCGCGACCTCGTTGAAGTAGATTTTTTATAATATAATAGCTTCAACGGTAGCGCTACCCAGAAAGTTGCTATTGCTACCCAGTTTTTGGTCTAAAAGAAGTGCTTCTGTATGCTTGCTAACTAGTTTTCTGCCCTCGTTAAGCTGTGTTTTTTCCTTGCTAAGCCGTTCAACAGAAAAACTAAATGCTATTTCCATTTAGCTAACTGCTTCTTATTGAATGCGGAATGCTTCACGGTTATTGCTTACTAATATCCTTGTACTCACTCAAGCGCTGGTCTTCCAAAGGACGTCCAGTGTCTATCGATTAAACCAATCTTTGATTGGAAGTACAAAGCACCTCACTGATATTTTGTATCATCTGATTTTGTTTCCTTTTATTTTTTGGTTCAAAAAACTTATTTAAAACTACTCTTAGAACTATCATTACTTTATAATAAAAACCAAATTCAACACAAATTCCGATTCAAACCATTTTCATTCGCTAATTCGCTAATTTTTACCACATAATTAGCTAATTAATTGATTTTCAGTCTTCCCGAACCCATCTCAGTATAGCGAAATCTTAATTTATGATAGCGTAATTGCAACTCAGTATCACGAAACTCCATCTCAGAGTCGCCCGAAGCCATCTCAAAGTCACAAAAACCCAAATTAGAGTAAAGAAAATCCAACTTTGAACGACGAAATACGGAATAAAAGTAGGGCATAAGAACATCATAATTACGTAGGCAGCGCTCATCTATGCGCGAAGCCTGTTTAAGCTTTTAGCAACACATATCATAGCAGCGCATATCCGCCTTTGCCTCGTGTTTATTCTAAACGTACTTTATTTATTTATCCTATACAAGATTAAACAACATGTTGACGTAATACCTTCAAGGTTTTAAAAACCTTGAAGGTATTTATGTACTAAGTCGTAAGATTAAAAAGAAAATCCATCGTGTGAGCGATGGATTTTTTTTATTCTGTGTTTTTATGGTGAATCGGTTTTTAACATACTAATTTGTAACTTCAATTCCTTAATTTTATATCAAATTATACACATGAAAAATTCTACACTTTCCAGTTTGCTTTTTTTAATTCTATTTACTACACAACCATCATTTGCTGCTAGCGTGGTTCGTGGGCCATATTTAAATAGTGCCACACAAACTTCGGTGCATATAAAATGGCGAACCAGTGCTGCAACAAACAGTGTGGTGCAATTTGGAACGGTAAGTGGAACACTCAACCAAACAGTTAGCGATGCAGGGTTGGTGACCGAACACGATGTGTTAGTAACTGGTTTAAGTGCAGATACAAAATACTTTTATTCTATCGGAGCATCGTTGCCAAGTATTGAAACGTATGCAGTTGGCGATAATTATTATTTCTCAACTTTGCCAGTAAAAGGAGTGGAGCGCGTGACGCGTATTTGGGCAATCGGCGATTGCGGCAACAATTCTTCTAATCAATTAGATGTGCGAAATAGCTACATGCGATATGCAGGCAGCAACCACACCGATATTATGATGTTGTTAGGTGATAATGCCTACGATAACGGAACAGATGCACAATATCAGGATGAATTTTTTCCGCAGTATCAGGATTCATTGCTAAGGAATGTGGTGCTTTGGCCATCGCCAGGAAATCATGATTATGATAACAATGCAACCAAACAAAACACGCACGATGTGCCATATTACAATATATTTACCTTGCCGACCAACGGCGAATCAGGTGGCGTGCCATCTGGAACCGAAGCGTATTACTCGTTTGATTATGCAAACATTCATTTCCTGTCGTTAGATTCTTATGGAAAAGATTCTAACCGATATTTATTGTATGATACATTAGGGCCACAAGTGCAATGGATTAAACGCGATTTAGCAGCCAACACACAAAAATGGACCATTGCATTCTGGCATCATCCTCCATATACTTCTGGTTCACATTCATCCGAAAATGAACCCGATTTAAAAGCTATACGCGAACGTTTTATCCGTATTTTAGAACGCTATGGTGTAGATTTAATTTTAAACGGACACAGCCATGTGTATGAGCGTTCTTATTTTTTAAATGGATATTATACCAATTTTTCAACCTTTAATTTAGCAACGCATACTAAAAGCACCTCAACAGGAAAATATGATAATACCAGTAATTCTTGTCCATTTGTAAAAACAGAAGACAGGTCAAAAGGTACTGTGTATGCAGTAGTAGGTTCTTCTGGTAAAGTAGGTCCAGGCACAACTGGAGTTTTGTTGAATTTATTAACATGGCCGCAAAAATGTATGACTTACTCGAATAGAGACATCGGTGGTGGCTTGGCTGTTACAGTAAACGGAAATAGACTAGATGCAGAATGGGTTTGCAGTGATGGTGTTATTCGCGACCGTTTTACAATGATGAAAGACATCAATAAAAAAGTAACGTATACCATTGCACAAGGCGATAGCGTGTTGTTGTCGCCATCATGGAAAGGCACGTACAATTGGACTGGTGGAACGAATACTGCTCAATTAAATTTTGTAGGCAGTTCTCCAAAAACAGATACGGTAATTGTAAAAGATAATTTTACTTGTATAAAAGATACGTTTATCATCAAAAAAACAAACGTAACTGGAATTAAAAATAACAATCAGAAAGATGAATTTATAAAAGTATATCCAAATCCATCCAGTAATGGCGATTTTAAAATTGATTTTACCTCTAATGAAAACAAACCAAGCTCGATAAGAGTGTTTGATTTAGAAGGAAAATTAATCTTTAAAGAAGATATTGCAATTAAAACTGGGAACACGCAATATGAGTTAAAATTATTCAATGTTCCAGCAGGCATCTATCTATTGAATATAGATGAGCAGACAGTTACCATTCAAAAATAGCAATCACTATTTTACAAAAGTAACAAACAAAAACAAACCGATTAATACGACATAGCATATAGCTACCAAGTATTTATTAATGTCAATAATCATATCGTGAGTTTTTAGTACTTGTAATTTATTACTTATAACGATACATCGCTTGATTTATTATGTACAAATGTTAATCGTTAACAATTTTTATTACTCAATTATCTTTCGTTATTTTGAGCATCAATTTTTTATATGTCAGAAATTAACAAATACAGTAAAACCGTAACACAAGACCCAACACAACCAGCAGCACAAGCCATGTTGCACGCAGCAGGTTTAACAAAAGAAGATTTTAAGAAAGCACAAGTAGGTATTGCTTCCACAGGTTGGGACGGCAATCCTTGTAATATGCACTTAAACGCATTAGCTGCTAACTTGAAATCATTGGTAACACAACAAAATTTAGTAGCACTTAATTTTTATACCATAGGTGTTTCTGATGGTATATCGATGGGTACTTCTGGAATGCGTTATTCATTGGTTTCTCGCGAAGTAATTGCAGATTCTATAGAAACAAACGCAGGTGCACAATTTTACGATGGTATCATTTCTATTGCAGGTTGCGATAAAAATATGCCTGGTGTCATCATGGGTATGTCGCGCTTAAATCGTCCGTCATTAATGGTGTACGGTGGCACTATTGCACCTGGAAAATACAAAGGCGAAAACTTAGATGTGGTTTCTGCATTTGAAGCATTAGGTAAAAAATTTGCAGGCACTATTTCTGATGAAGATTATCAAGGTGTCATTAACAATGCATGTCCAGGTGCTGGTGCTTGTGGAGGCATGTACACAGCCAACACCATGGCATCTGCCATTGAAGCATTAGGTATGAGTTTGCCTTATTCCGCAAGCAATCCTGCAGTTTCTGACGATAAAAAAGCGGAGTTGAAACAAGCAGCCACTGCTATCAAAAATCTATTAGAAAAAGACATCAAACCAAGCGATATCATGACTTTCAAAGCGTTTGAAAATGCAATAAGAATTGTGATTGTTTTAGGTGGCAGCACCAACGCAGTAATGCATTTAATTGCGATGGCAAAAACGATAGGCGTGAAGCTGACCTTAGCAGATTTTGTTCGATTAGGCAATGAAACACCAATGCTGGCAGATTTCAGACCAAGCGGAAAATATGTAATGGAAGATTTACATAAAATTGGTGGAGTGCCTGCAGTGATGAAATATCTATTGAAAGAAGGTTTGTTACATGGTGATTGCTTAACGGTAACTGGAAATACGCTTGCAGAAAATTTAGCTGCATTACCAGATTTAAAAGAAGGACAAGATTTATTACACACAGTAAATAATCCAATAAAAGCTAGCAGTCATATTCGTATTTTATATGGCAATATAGCGACAGAAGGTGCAGTGGCAAAAATTACAGGTAAAGAAGGCGAACGTTTTGAAGGACCTGCAAAATGTTATGATACAGAA
The DNA here is from genome assembly GCA_938008535.1 of uncultured Saprospirales bacterium. GTDB lineage: Bacteria > Bacteroidota > Bacteroidia > Chitinophagales > JADIYW01 > JADJSS01. Next base: position 6,207 of record CALLKF010000014.1, read on the forward strand.
CAACAAGCAATTGATGCCATGCGCGATAAAAAAGTAGTTGCTGGAGATGTAGTGGTAATAAGATATATTGGACCACGTGGCGCACCAGGCATGCCAGAAATGTTGAAACCAACTTCTGTTTTAATGGGTGAAGGTTTAGGTAAAGACGTTGCCTTAATTACAGATGGCAGATTTAGTGGTGGTTCGCATGGTTTTGTAGTTGGACATGTAACACCGGAAGCGCAAAACGGCGGAAACATTGCATTGGTAAGAGATGGTGACAAAATCATCATTGATGCAGTAAATAATACCATTGATGTGACTATCAGTGATGATGAATTACAAACTCGCAGAAATGCATGGACAGCACCAGCTTTGAAAGCAAAAAGTGGTGTGTTGTATAAATATGCAAAATCAGTTTCATCAGCAAGTGAAGGTTGTGTGACGGATGATTTATAACAGCAAAAAAAAATATTAAATATTGAAACTAAACTAAACTTTATGCTGTTTCTCTATTATTAGATTTAAATTAAAATTATTACGATGAAATCCAAATCAATCACGCTCATTCTATTATTATGTTCATTTTCTATCTACAGTCAAACAACTGACAGTATAAAAGTTGAATCTACATTTACAAATCTTGAAGAAGCATTAAAAAATCCAACTAATGTTTTAAGATTAGATTTAAGTAATCAGTTTTTTGATAAGTTGCCAGCATCCATTGCAAAGTTTAAAAACCTTACTTATTTAAGTTTAAAAAATGATCATTTAAAAGAAATACCAAAGGAAATAGCTTCTTTGAGTAAACTAAAAACATTAGATTTAAGTGGAAATGATTTCAAAGATTTACCTACTGACTTAAAAAAATTAAAAAACTTAGAAGAAATTTATTTGAATAATGAACCTTCTGCAGATGTAATTCAAGAACTTTCTGTTTTAGCAAAACTTCCAAAATTGAAAATCTTACATTTAGAAGATGATAAAATGGTAGTTTTGCCGAAAAGCATTAATAGTTTAAAACATTTAGAAAAGCTATACCTGAACAACAACGAGTTTACGAACTTGCCACCTTACATTACAAATAATAAGAAGCTATTTTATATTGATATGAAAAACAATCCATTGCAATGGAAAGGTGAACGACCATTTGGAATTACTATTAACTTCTAAATATTTTGATACACAAATAAAACTATGCTACTTGAAATAAGAAAATACAACGAATTTGAATTATCGAAAGACGTTCAAGAGCAAATTGCAGTGTTGTTGAAAAAATGTTTCCCAGATACAACTTACTATGGACGACATTATTTTAAACAATTACCACACTTTCGTTTCTTGGCGTATGAAGATGATATGCTGGTTGGACATGTTGCCATTGATTACAGAATGATGCGTTTAAACGATACACCAATTAAAGTAGTTGGTGTAATAGAATTGTGTGTTTTAGAAGATCGTCGCAATCATTATATTGGTGGTTTTTTGTTGGAAGAAGTTGAAAAATTAGCCAAAAACGCTGATGCTGATTTTATATTTCTGTTTTCAAAAATTGGCACCATCTATAAAAAGCATGGATTTAAGTATGTAGAAAATATCATTTCGTGGTTAAAAATAAATGAACATACCAACTTAGGAATGGGTGAGGAGTTTTGCCAAAATGAAATGATGGTGAAAGAAATAGCTGATAAAAAATGGGAAACTGGTAACTTAGATTTTTTAGGTTATTTGTACTAATTAGAAAAATCCAGTCAATAAAAAATTAATGCATGTACTTATTATATTGGATTTTTAAACCACTGATTTATCTTACTTGGAAAACAGTGTATAAAATCAGGTTTATTGGTAAACAAAACATCGATTTTAGCAAGCCAACGTTAATCGTTGCCAATCATACCAACTCAGTTATTGATCCAGTAGCCATTGCGGTTAACATCCGAAAAGGTGTTTATTTTCTGGCGCGTGGCGATGCGTTTGCAAACAATTTTTTAGATTGGTTGCTTTCTCAATTTCATTTGCTTCCAATTTATAGGAAATCAGAATTTGCAGACAATCAGGAGAAAAACAAAGAAGTTTTTGATAGAGTGTTTGATATTTTAGATAGAAATCATCCAATCATTATTTTTAGCGAAGGCACTTGTGTGCAGCAAAAGATTATTCGTCCGTTTAAAAAAGGAACTGCGCATATTGCTGTAGAATATGCCATCCGACACAACGATTGGAATAAACTACAAATATTACCAATCGGATTAAATTATCATATCTACAACAGATTCAACGACGATTTACTGCAACATGTTGGTGAACCATTTACGTTGCAAGATATTGGAATTACGAATGCTGATGATAAATCTGTCATTGATAAAATTACACAAGAAGCTGAGCAGAGATTAGCCAAAACATTGATACTTCAGCCAATTGAGGCACTGCAAGGAATGGAAATTCCAATTGAAACGATAGTAAAAAAGAATTTAAACCAACATGTTAAATTCAAAAATAGAAAGCAAGGTTTGTATGATATGAGAAAGTTTATTGTAAATCAATTAAGCGATGAATATCATAAAGACAATGATAAAATTATTCAGCTAAAGAATCGATTATCAAGTTTAAATCAAGAATTAAAAAACCATTCTATTTCGTTAAACGTTTTTAATAAACCATTTTATTTTTGGAACAGTATCGTATTAATTGGTTTGATTTTCACCTTTCCAATTTTCTTATTTGGTGTAATCGTAAACGCAATTCCATTTTTTCTTCCAAAATATATAGCTGATAAAAAAGTAAAAAATCCAGTCTTTAAAAACACGGTTCGAACGGTAGTAGGTATGTTGCTTTATTTAATAGTTTTTGGAATTTATTTTTTTACAGTTCCAGCTTTATTTGATGTTGAAGGTTTTGGAAAACGTTTTTTAGCAGGAATCATTTCAGTAACTATTTTTTATTCTTTGCTGATGTTTAGCTATTATTGGTTTCGAGTTGCAAAAATAGTTTATGGTAGTTTGCGCTTTACTTTCTTAAATAAACTGAAAAAAACTGCAATTATGAATGCATATTCATCCATTAAGCAGGAATTACTCAACTTGTATAGCGTTTCTTGATTCCTAAAATAATTAACTTTTATTTTAATTTGGATTGTGATGTAAAAATGTATCTTTGCAGTCGGGCAAGTCTTATACGACCAGCTCCTGACAAATCCTCCAGGGTCGGAAGGCAGCAAAGGTAGTTGGTTGAGCGGTGCGCTGTAAGTAACTTGCCTTTTTTTATTACAAAAACTTGATTTTATATAGTAAATGCTTCGGGAAACCGGAGCATTTTTATTTTCTTGCGATACTTTTATCTTAATTTAATCATTTCCATCACTTTATTAGCTATTGTCACTGCTTCGCAGGTCTCTGCCACCGCTTCGCAGGTCTCTGTCATTGGTTCGCAGGTCTCTGCCACCGCTTCGCAGGTTTCTGTCATTGGTTCGCAGGTATCTGCCACCGCCTGTCAGGTCTCTGCCACCGCTTCGCAGGTCTCTGCCACCGTTTCGCAAGTCTCTGTCACTGGTTCGCAGTTGATTGCCACCGCTTCGCAGGTCTCTGTCAGCGGTTAGCAGGTGTTTGCCACCGTTTAGTTGATACTTCTCACTAGTGAGTGACATTAACTAAACGGTGGCAGAGACTTACCAGTCGGTGGCAGAGACCTGACAGTCGGTGGCAGAGACCTGACAGACGGTGGCAAAGACCTGATAGACGGTGGCAAAGACCTACCAGACGATGGCAGAGACCTACCAGATGGTGACAGAGACCTGCTAACCAGTGACAGCGAGCTACCAGACGGTGGCAGAGACCTACCAGACGATGGCAGCGACCTACGAGAGACTGACAATAAGCAAAATCAGCATGGCTGCTCATAAATGATTTATTAGTCACTTATTCAATTTTTGTAAGCACTTATTAAAGAGTTCTGAATTTTCATTATTTAACGGATATTTTTACTTAACTAAAATAAATAAAATGAAAACAAACATTAAAACAATGATTGCAACCATTGCATTGGTATGCATTTCAACATTGGCATCTGCTCAGTACAAAATGGATAGCGATGGCAGAACACTAAGTAATTCAAGTAATTCAACGGTAGGAAAGATTGACAGTGACGGAAGAACAGTAAGTAAAGCAAATGGCTCAACGGTTGGAAAAGTGGATAGCGATGGAAGAACGATTAGCAACGCAAACGGTTCAACTGTACTAAAAATTTCAGGCAATGATATCAATAATTCAAGCGGCGTTACCATTGCTAAAATGAGCGATGTTCTGAGCGCGATCAACGGCGCAAAACCGGAAGCAGTTTACGTGGCGTTGTGGTGGTTTATCGTGAAAGGTAATTAATTACTGAAATTATTTGAAATCTTAAGTACTAGATATCATAAAACAAAAATTTTTGTTTGTGGTAGATTAATTATATTAGCAATTCATTCTTATTTATGCTTAAGTATTTCTGGATAATTACTTTGTTCTTAATGATTGCGTGTCAATCAAGAAAGCCAAAACAGGAACATCAACAAATTATTGATTCTTCCAAAGCAGAACAACCAATAATAGCCAACAAACTTCTTTCTGGATTTGAAATGTTCTGCAATCATGAACAAATTGAATATTGTGTGCCAATTCCTTTAAATCAATATACAGAAGATACAAAAAGTGAGTATGAACGTGCGCAACATGTTTTTCAAAACAAAGCTGACAAAAAGTATGATATTACAGTTCAAGGTTTGTTCAGAGAAGATATGAATGCATCTTTAGAATATTATTTTAAAAATACATACACTACAGAAGACGAAGAGCATGGAAAAATAATTCAGGATAAACACACCGTAGAAGCAACGAATTGCTTCTATGTAAAAGGTTATTATTCTAATTTCGAGTTAGATAGTCGATTTATAGAAATTACTTGGTTGCGCAAAGATGATGTAGTTAAATATGTTGCAACTTATCCTATAAAAGATACTACTTTATGGAACAAGTATTTAGAATCTATTATTTCTTATGATTCAAATGTAAGATAATCTTACAAAAAAATGCTCCAAGAAATTGGAGCATTTTTTATGTTTTGTGAAGTGATAATTTAAGCAATCGTCACATCTTTATCCAAATAAACATCTTGGATTGCGTTTAACAATTCAACACCAACTTTTACTTCTTTCTGAAATGCTTTTCTGCCGGAAATTAAACCTGTTCCACCAGCGCGTTTATTTACGATAGCTGTTTCTACTGCTTCTGCTAAATCAGTTAAACCTTTGCTTTCACCACCAGAATTAATCAAGCCATTTCGACCCATGTAGCAGTTGGCAACTTGGTATCTTGTTAAATCAATTGGATGGTCTGTTGTTAATTCAGAATATACTTTTGGATGCGTTTTGCCAAAATTCAATGCAGTATAACCACCATTATTAGTTGGTAATTTTTGTTTAATAATATCTGCCTGAATCGTCACACCTAAATGATTAGCTTGAGATGATAAATCAGTAGCAGTATGGTAATCAACGCCATCTTTTTTGAATGCATTATTTCGAGTGTAGCACCATAAAATGGTTGCCATACCTAATTCGTGTGCATATTCAAACGCTTTAGCAACTTCTACAATTTGTCTGCGCGATTCAGCAGAACCAAAATAAATAGTAGCACCAACCGCAACAGCACCCATATTCCAGGCATCTTTTATAGTGCCAAACATAATTTGGTCAAAAGAATTTGGATACGATAAAAATTCGTTGTGGTTTATTTTTACGATAAAAGGAATTTTATGTGCGTATTTTCTGGCAACAGAACCTAAAACACCATAAGTAGAAGCGACTGCATTGCAACCACCTTCAATAGCTAATTTTACAATGTTTTCAGAATCGAAATAGATTGGATTAGGTGCAAAACTAGCACCAGCACTGTGTTCAATGCCTTGGTCAACTGGCAAAATAGAAACATAACCTGTATTTGCTAATCGACCTGTTCCGTAAATTTGTTGTAAACTGCGTAAAACCTGCGTATTTCTGTTGCTTTGCATCCATATTTTTTCTGTAAAATCTGGACTTGGCAAATGTAAAAGAGATTTGTCGATTGTTTTACATGCATGTTCTAGCAAAAATTTTGCTTTTTCTTCACCTAATAACTTAGAATAGTTGCTCATTTTGTTGTTTTTAACGAGCGCAAAGATAAATAAAAGTAATGAGTAGTAAGTAACGTGTTTTAAGAATTTATCTACAAATTAGAAATGTAGCCATTTGGATGCTAACAAATACGAAATAACAGCAACACTTCCAGTTAGTACGGTGCCCCAAATTATATCAACTATCACCACAATAAGTGGCCATTGTTTGATGGTTGCCATATTAGTTAAGTCATAGGTTGCATAACATAAGAAACCTAAAAATGCGCCGTTAAATAGAACGGTTTTCCAGTCATGATGAGTAAAACCTGGAATTATTACAAAATAGAGAATTCCAATAATATAAATGAGATAAAATACAATAGCAGCTATCCAGTTAACTTCACCTGTAAAAACAAAATTTAATTTTTCTCTGTAAAAGTTTCTGGCAATTCCGCCAATCCAAACCATGTCAATTGCGAAAAAAATAACCATGGTTAGCACAAATAAGGAAATGTATTTCATATTGAATTTATTATATAACAACCAATCAGACAGATTGTTGTTTAATTGTTTTTATTAATTCATTAAAGTATTTTGGTGCATTCATCATTTTGCTGCCATACCATGAAAAATATTCACCATCAACCAGCAATATTTTAGCATTTGGCAATTGTTCTTGAATTTCATTTATATGGTTTTGAGTAAATGGATACGGTTCACTAGATAATAAAACCAATTCGCATTTTGCAAAATAAGAGGTTTGCAAATTTTGTATAATTGGATAACGAGTTTGATGCGCAAACATATTTTTTAAACCAATTGTTTCCAGCATTGCATGAATGAAAGTGTCTTTGCCGATAGTCATATATGGTTTTCGCCAGATTAAATAAAGTGAAAGTGAAGGTGAATTTATGTTTTTTAAATGCTCGAAATTTAGTTTTGTTTGTTCAATAATTTCAGTTGCTTTTATTTCTGTTGATGTAAGTTTGCCAATTTTGGCAATCATGTTATAATTATCATCTAAATTTTTTACATCAAAAATAACTACGTTAAAAATTTTCTTTAATTCAATAATTTGAACTTTTTCGTTTTCTTCTTTTGTAGCAAATATTATAGTTGGCTGAAGTGTTTTTATTTTTTCAATATCTATATTTTTAGTGCCACCAATAGTAGGAATTTGTTTTACTTTCTCTTTTGGGTGAATACAAAATTTAGTTCTTCCTATAATACTATTTTCCAATCCTAAATCAAATAAAAGCAAGGTTATGGAAGGCACAAGAGAAATGATTTTTGGATACAGCATGTTTAAATTTATTAAAAAAATGAGCAATTTTTACCGAATACTCATTCAAAATGACCGTTTACTCATTTTCTGTTGATTTAAATCAAAATATAGTGTAACTTTATATTATTCATAAACAATAAAAAATTAAAAGTATGAAAAAACTAACAAAAATTTTATGTGCACTATTAGTAGTGCTAACTATGTCATGCGCTAAAGATGGCGCAACAGGACCACAAGGACCAGCTGGAACAAATGGAACAAATGGAACAAATGGAAATGCGAATGTAACTGTTTACAATTTTGACACTGATTTTATTTTATCTTCTGGGTCGAGTAGTAAATCATTTACTTTACCTATAACACAAACTCAAGTTGATGAAAGTTTAATTTTAGGATTTTACAAAGATAATGCATGTGGTTCACAATTTTGGTATCAATCAGCTGGACTAGGTTGCAGTGGTTCTTACCAAGCGAGAGCTTATATGTCAAATTCTACAGCAAATACTTTACATTTTTTCCAAATTTATGATGTAGATGGTTCTTCATATTCTGGTTCTAGTAAAACTTTTTTACAATACAAAGTTATTGTTATTGCTTCAAGCTCTATCATAAATCTTAGAACTAGCAAACCACTAACGCAAATGTCATACGATGAAGTTTGTGATTTATTACACATACAAAAATAAAAATACTAAATTTCTTTTTCATTTTAAGCTACTCAATTTGAGTAGCTTTTTTTTGTTGCTTAAGTTTTTTATTTTTTTCAGAAGTTTATTCAATATCTAACTCATGTATTTTTCTGAAGACTTTCACCGTTCTTATTTTTAATGTAGCAATCCAAACAGCTAATAAAATCCAACCAATTACTGCTGGATAAAATACAATGCGTAAACTGTTGTCTAAATCATAACTATTAAAACCTGGATTTCCACCATTTCCTGGATGCAACGATGCGCCAGCCACACGTGGAATTACACCAATTAACACCATAAACATCACAAATGCAAAAACAGAATATACAGCAGAAAAACGTGCTTTCTTTTCTTCATCGTCAAACGAACCGCGCAAGATAAAATAGGCAGCATATACTAATAATGCAGCAGCTGCACCATTTAATTTTACTTCCTGAAAAACCCACCAGGCGCCCCAAGTTACACGTGCCCAAATAGAACCAGTGGTGATGCCTAAAATACCAAACACAAAACCAACCGTTGCAAATGAACTTGCCTTAATATCGTATTCAATTTTTGATTTATTGAGATACAATAAACTGTAAATCATAGATGTAAACATCAACGTAATCATAGCGAACCACATTGGTACATGAAAATATAAATTGCGTATCGATTCTTCCAAGATATTTAATTCAGGAATAGTGCCTGTGAATCCAATGATTACTGTATAAAGCAGCAAAATCACACACAATATTTTCCACCAGTAATTTTTCATTTTTAATTGATTTAGAGATTAATCGCGCCAAATATACGGAAACAAAATGACGGATAAAATTAACGTAATTACATCTAACAAAACGATGGCTCCAATATTTACATAAATATCTTGTTGAGAAATAGTAAAATCTGCCAAACCACTCATTTTTACTATTAATAACAACAATGGTAAAATAATTGGAAATCCTAAAATTGCTAATAAAATAATGTTTTGCGTGCGTGCAGTAATAGCAGAAAGCAACGTAAATAAATTAGAAAAACCAATGGAACCTAAGATTACCGTTAATAAAAATAGCGATTTATCTTCTATGTTTTCATTAAAAAAAAGTACCATTACTGCGTAAATAACTAATGATAAAAACGTAATAAAAATGGCATTGTAAATAATTTTGGATAAAATAATTTCAACTGGTGAAGCAATATTTCGTAAATAATAGAACTGTTCATTTGCATCTTTCATAAAACTTTTGGAAACTGCATTCACAGTGGTAAATAATGAAATAATCCAGAAAAGCGCAATCCAGGTTGGAATATTAATATTGCCTTGAAATACTAAATAAATTAAAAAAGTAGTTCCTAAAACGTAAATAAAGATAGTAGCAATAGCCGTTTTTTGTCGCCATTCTAGTTGAAATTCTTTTTTTATTAATTTGGATATATTACTAATCATGCTTCATTGTTGAGTATAAATCTGCAATTCTGATTTCCATATTATTGCAGTTATTGTCAGGTTCACGAAAACCAAATTTTCGATATAGTTCATGCGCATCACGTGTAGCAAGTGTCCATCTTCTTAAGTTTTGTAAATCAGGATGTTGCATGATTTTTTCCATTAGCCATTTTGATAAACCGTTTCCACGATGTTCTTGTACGATAAATACATCACAAAGATAGGCAAAAGTAGCAAAGTCAGAAACAACGCGAGCAAAGCCAATTTGAATGTTGTTTTTATACACACCAAAACACAAAGAATTGGATATTGCTTTCTCAATAATATTTTTTGGTATGTCTTTTGCCCAATAAGATTCATTCGCAAGAAACGATTGAATTATATCTACTTGCAACAAATTTTTGTCTGTTGAAATTTGGTAATCGTTCAATTCAAATGTATATGGTATCATTCAACAAAAATAAACTATTTTTAACTCGATTTAAAACAGTATAATTATGCAAACATTTTTCAATAAAATAACCATTTTTATTTTTTGTGCATTATTGCTGTTCTGTAACACCAATGCCTTTGCTAAAAAGAAAAAAAAGAAATCTAAATCTAAACCAAAAACTACTATTGTATCTATAAAAAAAGATTCAATTATTGTAAATCCTGTTCTAGTTGATATTGAATCGTCAACCGAAAATAAAGATGTAGATGGCATACTTTGGTTTGCCAAACAACAACTTGGAACACCTTACAAATATGCTTCTGCTGATCCTAAAAATGGTGGTTTAGATTGTTCCGGTTTCTTATATTATGTGTTTCAGCATTTTAAAATTTCGGTACCACGTTCTTCTAAAGATTATATGAATTTTGGTAAAACAATTGATAAAAATAATGCGCAAAAAGGTGATGTGATTGTTTTTACAGGCACTGATTCTAATACAAAAATTGGCGGTCACGTTGGAATGATTTTAGAAAACGACAATGGGAATATTACGTTTATTCATGGTTCATCAGGAAAAGCAAATGGTGTCACCATTTCTAAACTTTCTGAAGGTTATTATACACAACGATTTTTAAAAATTGTTCGTGTGATAAAATAATTGTAGAATTGTATAATTAATGAATGACAGATATCCATTATATTTGCATTTTAAACAATGAAGTTATTTGGCTTTATTGAACCACAAAACAAGTGATGAAAAAGATATTAGTAGCAAATAGAGGTGAAATTGCATTGCGTGTAATGCGTACTTGCAAACAAATGGGAATTTCTACAGTTGCCATTTATTCTGAAGCAGATCGCAATTCGCCACATGTGCGTTTTGCAGATGAAGCTGTGTGTGTTGGACCTGCAGCATCAAAAGATTCGTATTTAAGAATTGATACCATTATTGAAGTTTGTAAAAAACTGAATGTTGATGGCGTGCATCCTGGTTATGGTTTTTTGAGTGAAAATGCTGTTTTTGCTAAAGCATGTGAAGATAATGGAATTACGTTTATTGGACCAACCGTAGAAGCAATTGAAATTATGGGTAGCAAACTGGCTGCCAAACAAGCGGTTTCCAAGTTTGATGTGCCTTTAGTTCCTGGAACCGATCAGCCAATAACAGATATTAATGAAGCAAAAAAACTGGCAACCGAAATTGGTTTTCCAATTTTAATCAAAGCATCAGCTGGTGGTGGTGGCAAAGGTATGCGTATTGTAAATAATGCTGATGAATTTGAAGAACAAATGAAAATGGCAGTTTCTGAAGCTGTTTCTGCTTTCGGAGATGGCAGCGTTTTTATCGAAAAATTTGTGACTTCACCACGACATATTGAAATACAAGTATTGGGCGACACACATGGAAATATTGTGTATTTGTTTGAGCGCGATTGCAGTATTCAGCGTCGACATCAAAAAGTAGTGGAAGAAGCACCGAGTTCGTGCTTAACGCCAGCGTTGCGCAAAAAAATGGGTGAAGCTGCTGTACAGGTTGCAAAAGCTGTGAATTATGTTGGTGCTGGAACAGTCGAGTTTATTGTAAATGATAAATTAGAATTTTATTTTTTAGAAATGAATACGCGTTTGCAAGTCGAGCATCCTGTAACAGAAATGATTACCGGAATTGATTTGGTGAAAGAGCAAATTCAAATCGCTCGTGGCGAAAAAGTTTCGTTTACTCAAGATGATTTAAAAATAAATGGTCACACGTTAGAGTTGCGTGTGTATGCTGAAGATCCAACGAATAATTTTTTACCTGATATTGGTACATTAGAAATTTATGAAACACCAAAAGGTGATGGTGTTCGAGTTGATGATGGTTTTGAACAAGGCATGGATATTCCGATTTATTACGATCCGATGATTGCGAAATTAGTGGTACATGGAATTAACAGGATGGATGCTATCGAAAAAATGAAAAAAGCCATTGCTGATTATAAAATTGTTGGTGTAAAAACGACCTTGCCATTCGGAACATTTGTGATGAATCATGCAGCATTTACAACAGGAAATTTTGATACGAAGTTTGTCGAAAATTATTTTCATCCAAATGAAAAAAACGAGACGGAAGTTATATTGGCAACCATTTTAGCTTCAAAATTATTTAGTGAAAATGAAACAGCATTTTCTTTTACAGAACATGGAAATTTAGATGCAGCATCCAATTGGTTGGTGAATAGAATGGATTAATATAGTTAATGTACAAAAAAACCATGCACTAAAAACCTGTTTAAAATTACTACGAAAACAAAGCCAATAATAATTACTGGTTGAATAGAATTGAGTTGTTCAAATTCTTTATTGTAATTCGAATCAGTATAATTTTTCCTTAAAGCATCACCAAATCCATAAAATAAAGAAAAATAGCTGAACACAGGCAATATACTTACCCAAATCGGAACAGGTAAATTCAACAGCAACATCGCCAACACACAGCAATAAATTGGATACTTAATCACAGCTTGAACAAATTGCCTTCGTTGTTCTTTATCCGCAATTATTTCCACAGAACCCATTTCTACAAAATGCTTGGTAAGTTTTTTAATAACAACCAGCAGCATACTTATTCCAAAAACAGCAATAAGCACTACCGACCACATAGGAAAACCAAGTGTATGAAACACAAAACCGGTATCACCTTGAATAGTAACAGGCGCAATCATTAAATATCCGAAGAAACCGATATAGCCATTTACAGCCATAAATAAATTAAATAAAAATAATGCGTTTCGTTTTTCAGATTGTATTACAATTAAATGAAATAGTAAACCAATAAACAAACTCATCAGCGGACCAGCCGATGCAATCCATATTCGTTGGCTTACCGATAAATTATCTTCAGCATAGTCTACAAAATTATGGTGCAGCGATAAGTCTTTTGCATGAAACATAAATGCGGTAATAAAGTGGCTGAACTCATGCAAGACCACTTCCAGAACGGCTGTTATAATAAACAACAATGTCGAATTAATCAGCACATATTTGTATGGCTTCATTAATAGTTATTTTTCAGTTTGTCGTATTCTTTTTCTACTGAATTAAAATCAGCATGATATGCTTTGAAATATTTAGATACCAAACTAATTCCCCAAAATACCGTTGACCAAATCGGCCAAGGAATTCCGCCTGATTCATTCTTGTAAGCTGTTAAAATCCAAATTGCCCAAAGCAATAAGTTGACACATACATAAGAAACTAAATTTTTTCTAAAAGCAACTCGTGCTTGTGCAGTTTGCCATAATAGCTGGTCTTTTTCCTGTAAATTTTCCATAGGTATTAATTTTAAATTTTATAGAATTGTTTATAATCGATTTTTTGCTATTAACTAATCACTCTTCACTAATCACTTGTTCAGATACTTCTGAATATCCTTTACATATTGCTCAAAAGCTTTCGTTCCTTTCTTCGTGATCTTGCAGGTTGTTTTTGGATAATTATTTTCAAACGCTTTTTTTACTTCAATGTATTCAGCTTCTTTCAATTTTGAAATTTGTACGCTTAAATTCCCATTGGTGGATTGTGTTGCTTCTTGTATATACTTAAATTCAGCTTCTTTTACACCTACTAACAATGACATAATTGCCAGTCTCAATTGTGAATGTAATATTGGATCTAATTCAGTAAACGTTTTCATGCTTGCTGATTTTTAAACTCTTTTTTTAATAAAAAACCAGGAATGATATACGATATTAAAATGGCTGCAGCCATAATTAGCAATTGATTTTCATCTTTAATAAATGCAATGGCAATCGATAATAAAAAACAAATAGAGCCACCAATAATTAATGGTTTGAAGTCAATTATTTTTCCGCTAACAAACGTTCCTATTGCATATAGTAAAATTATCATTGGCAAAATATTTATTTTTTGTGATCCAAAAAACACAATGCAAACAAACGCAAATCCGATGGCTGTCCATAATGCACTTATTGCATTTCCATTATACGTTTGTACTTTAATTTCCTTTTTCTTTTTTACAACAATATAAATGTGAATAACAGCAATTATTGGCATCGCAATCCAAACGGCTTCGCTATCTTGTACATTTGTTTTAAGTAAAATGTACTGAGTCACAGTACAAATAAATGCAGCAAAACCCCAAAGTAGAAACAAAGTTGAGTTGTCAAATAGTTGTTCTTTTGTTTTGTTCATCATATTCTGAATGATGGTTAAACTTTCTTGTTCGGTGATAATCTTTTCTTCCATTGTTTTGTAAATTAAGTGTAAATATAAAGTAGTTTATTTTATAAACCAAATTTACCCAAAGAAAGTTCCGAAGAAAGAAATTATTTTTTGAAATAATTCTTATGTAGAATAGGTGTAATGGTTTAAGTCAGATGTCAAACTATACTTCTTAGATGCACTAACTGATAATGGTCGTAAAAAGGGTGCATCGCCAAATTGATCGAAATAATAGCTATTTGCACCAGAACAATTATTATTAAAGAAAACAGTATTTTGTTGTTTCTCTAAAATGTATTTAAAATAGTTTTCATTGGCTTCTTTTTTTATTTCAACAGTAGCAGTGCCGCGTTTCTTGTTCTCATTCAGCACACGCATAATATGGTTCAGTTGGATTTCAATCATATCAAACCACGACAAACCAGATGCACTGTATGGACCAAAAATGATAAAGAAATTCGGAAAGTCAGGAATACTGCAACCATGATACGCATGCAATCTATTTTGTTGCCAATATTCGCTCAAATCTTTTTTATTTTTTCCAAGCACTTTGTAATTTATCATAGTGTTTTTTTCCATAACTTTAAAACCAGTTGCAGTAATCAGCGTGTCCATTTTACGTTCTGTACCGTCTTTAGTGATAATACTATTAGCAGTTATTTCTTCAATTCCATCTGTAATTAATTCTACATTTTTTCTGTTGAAAGTAGGATAGTAGTCACTCGAAAAACTTGGACGCTTGCAACCGAAACCATATTTAGGCGTCAGTTTTTCTCTTAGCGTTTTGTCTTTAACTTGCTTATGCAAATTTCGCAAACAAGCATTTTCCAGATATTTAATCATAAATGGCAACTGCTTGTTTTTTACCACAGCAGTAACCATCACTTGTTCTGTAATGGCATCCGTTATTTTACGAATACTTTGTTGTGTAAATGGAATCGATGAAAAAATACTCTGTATATAAGTAGGAATAATAGCATCTGGTTTTGGTGAAATCCAAATTGGTGTTCGCTGATAAACATCGAGTTGTTTTACAATGGGTGCAATTGTTGGAATCAATTGTACACTAGTGGCACCAGTTCCAATCACGGCAACTCTTTTGTTTTTTAAATCAATATCTTGTTTCCATCTTGCAGTATGAACGAGTTCACCTTTAAAATTATTGATGCCTTTTATGTCTGGAAAATTCGGATCAGTTAAAGCTCCAGTTGCCGAAATAATAAATCGCGATTGATAAGTCTTTCCACTACTTAGTTTTGTTGTCCAAATTTTATTTTTTTCATGAAAGATAGTTTCAATAACGGTTGCATTAAAAATAAAATGTTCTCTGATTTGATACTTATCGACACAATGATTGGCATAATCAAACAACTCATTTCCAGGCGCAAACACGCGACTCCAATTTGGATTTTGTTCAAACGAATAGGAGTAGGTAAACGAAGTAATATCAACCGCAATGCCTGGATATTTATTATCGCGCCAGGTGCCACCGATATCACTTTCTCGTTCTAAAATTATAAATGAATAACCAGCTTTTTTTAATTGAATGCCTGCGCCAATACCTGAAAAACCAGAGCCAATAATGAGTACATCTGTCATATCGTTTTTTCTTTTATCATTCATCAATTTGATAACTATTAAAAGTAATAGTTTATTTATTTAATTACCTATTCTATTGATAAAAAAGCAACAAGTTCAATTAACTTAAGATAATCGCTTGGAATTATAGAATAGTATGAAAAACAAATTATATCTAAATCTACTTTCTGGGAGTTTTTTTATTTGGTACAATATTTGTAAATTAGAGTGCGTAAACAACATTATTCATGAACAAATTAACTTCTAAACTACTAATTGTAGCGGTTTTTATACTTTCTGTATCTAATATCCAACGCGTATTTGCACAAACCAAGACAGTTGCACAATGGGTTGCCTTAGCAAAAACAGGACAAAAAAATCTGAAAAGTGCTAATTTTACTGGTGCTGATTTACAAAATATAGATTTAAATGGCGTTGATTTATCGAATGCAAACCTTACTGGTGCAAACTTTACCAATGCTAATTTATCAAAAGCAAAACTAGAACAATGTAATTTAACTGGTGTCAATTTCACCAATGCTAATTTGACGAAAGCAGATTTTTTAGCAACCAATATGGTCTATGTAAATCTTAAAAATGCCAATCTTACGCAAGCATTATTGCAAGAAGCCAATTTATCGTATTCAATTTTAAACGGAGCAAATCTCACTTCAGCAAATTTAATTTTAACTGATTTGTCGAATGCAGATTTATGGAACGCAACATTAACCAATGCAATTATTAGCTACGATGCAACGGTTACTGCAACATCAAGCACGAGTTACGAAGGCACAGAATCAAAACCATCTACAACCAACAATCAAATTCCAGCACCAGAAATTGTAGAAACAGAAGCACTTGGCACAGCATTAGAAAAATATGAACAAAATAAAAGTGGTTTTGTAAAATTAACTGCAACGCGCATCAACGGAAATACAAAAGGCATTGATTTTGCCTGGGCAAAAAAGAACGGTGCATTTATTTCTACTAAAGTGGTTACTGCACCAAAATAAATTTGTCATTATCTAATCAAATAAGATTATTCAGTACATTTGTGTTTAATTTTCAAATTATCACATCTTCAAATTTTCAAATTAATTGGATTCTATTACACATGTAGTTATTGGTGGTGCACTCGGTGAGTTAACGCTTGGAAAAAAAATAGGTAATAAAGCTATTATTGTGGGTGCTATTGCCAACACTATTCCAGATTTAGATGTGTTTACCACCAAATTAGCAAGCACACCAGAAATGGCAATGCATTTTCATCGTGGCTACACACATGCATTTTTCACGCATCCATTCATGGCAATTCCGTTTGCATATTTAACGTATCGAATTTTCAAAAAAGAAATTTCATTTTTCAAATGGTATTTGTTTTTCTTGTTAGGATTTGTTACGCATGTGTTGTTAGATGGTGGCACTGCGTATGGCACTCAAATGTTCTTGCCATTCACCAATAAATTAATTAGTTGGAATAATTTAGCAGTGGTAGATCCATTGTTTACAATTGCTCCATTATTGTTTTTTATTGCTGTTTGGTTTTTCAAGAAAGAAAATAATTTTAGAAGAAAATTTGCATTTGTAAGTTTACTAATTAGCTTACTTTATTTAGGAACTTCTACGATTCATAAATTTAATTCAGCAAGAGTGTTTAAACAAAATCTGAAAGAAAAAAACATTACGGTTACCGATTTTACAAGCACACCAACTATGTTTACTTCGTGGTTGTGGAATATGATTGCGTATAACGATTCTACGATGTATTTGGCAGAATATTCTGTGTTTCAGAAAAGTAAAAAGATTGAAATTGTCAGTATTCCAAGAAATTTACAATCGTTGAATACAATAAAAAATTCGTATGCTGTGCAAACTGCTATTTGGTTTAGTGAAGGAAAATATTTCACTGTTCCAGTGAGCAATGATACTACTGCATTTTTCATTACAAAATGGGGTCGTGGTGATTTTTCGCAAACAGATCCATTTAAAATGATGCCATTTTATAGCAAGCTATATAAAGATAAAAATGGAAAAGTTTCATTCCAACAAGTAGAACCAGATTTTACAAATGATGATTTTAAAAACTATTTTTCAATGTTGAAGAAACGAATTTTTGAGTATTAGTTTATAATAAGTAATGTTCCAGCTTCCATCACCTTTACAAAAAATAGAAACTGCTTTTACTCGGCAATACAATATCCATTTATTTATTAAACGTGATGATTTAATTCATCCAGAAATTTCTGGAAATAAATGGCGAAAGTTGAAATATAATATGGAGCAAGCGAAGAAAGAAAATAAAGATACAATTCTAACTTTTGGCGGTGCCTATTCCAATCATATTACAGCAACTGCAGCTGCAGGAAAATATTTTGGACTTAAAACGATAGGCATCATTCGCGGTGAAGCATATCAACCACTCAATAAATCCTTGCAGTTTGCAACAGATTGTGGAATGGAATTGGTTTATGTTGATAGAGAAAAGTACAAAACGAAAAACATTGATTCATTTCTCACGACTCACGACTCACGGCTAATTTACTTTCTTCCAGAAGGTGGCGCAAATACATTAGCGTTACAAGGTTGTACTGAAATTGTGGACGAACTGGATATTGATTTTGATTATATCTGCTGCGCTTGCGGTACAGGTACTACTATTGCAGGTATTGCTTCCAACTTAAAACCACATCAACAAGCAATTGGTTTTGCGGTTTTAAAACATGATAAATTACAGGAAGAAATTATTGAGAAATTTCCAAATCTCAAATCTGAAATCTCAATTCTCAATTCTCATTTTGGTGGTTATGCAAAAACAACACCAGAACTCATCCAATTCATTAAAGCATTTTACAACGAACATCAAATTTTGTTAGATTATGTGTATACAGGAAAAATGATGTTTGGTATTTTTGATTTAATTGCTAAAAACTATTTTCCTGAAAACTCAACAATTGTTGCTTTACACACTGGTGGTGTGATGAATGCGAATGTGTTTTCTGTTTAAACGTTGCATTACTCCAAAAATATCGTGGCACGAATTCTTAATTCAAACTTCCAAAATCAACAGGCACAACTCTTGAAATACCTTGCTTCACCATCGTTACACCGTAAATATTATCTACGCTTGCCATTGTTGATTTGTTGTGCGTTACAATAATGAACTGCGAATTTGCAGAGAACTTGCGAATCGCATCGTTGAACTTTTTGATGTTGGTATCATCCAGCGGCGCATCCACCTCATCCAAAATACAGAACGGTGCTGGCTTGTATAAATACAATCCAAACAACAGCGACAAAGCCGTCAGCGTTTTCTCACCACCAGAAAGTTGGTTAATGCTTTGCGGTCTTTTGCCTTTCGGTTTTGCCACAATATCAATATCAGATTCCAACGGATCTTCAGGATTTACCAAGACTAAATCGCAATTGTCATCTTCTGTAAACATGCTTCTAAATACTTGTATAAAGTTTTCGCGCACCGCATTAAATGTTTCAAAAAACTGACCTTTTGCAGTGTTTTCAATTTCCAGCATTGTTTCCATTAAGTTCGCTTTTGCATCGTTCAAGTCTTGCTTTTGCGAATTGATAAACTCAAAACGTTCGTGCATTTCGTTGTACGCTTCTTCAGCCATTGGATTCACTTCACCAAAGTTTTCAATGCGTCGTTTCACTTTATCCAATCTATCTTGCAAATCATCTTTTGGTGTTTCTGGCAATGATAAAGAAGCAGTAAATTCATCAGCATCAATATGAAACTCGATTGACAAACGCTCTTTCAATACATTCAATTTCAATTTCAAATCGCTGAGCAATTCTTTTTTATTCATGATTGTTTGCTCAATCGATTGCTTGTTTTTGTTTTTATCGCGAATCGTATCTTCAATAGCTGTGATGCCTTCTTTCACTTTGTAATAATCAGTTTCCTGCGTAGAAAGCGTTTGCATTTGCAACTCTTTCTCTTTATACGAACCAATTAATTCAGCTTCAATTTTTTCAATATTTTCTTTCAGAATTTCAATTTCCAATTGCGATTCTTCTACATCATGTGTCGCATTTTCAATTCTGTTTTTGTTTTCTTCTTGCTGACTTTGTTTGTAAGTAAATGTTTGTTGATTAGATTTTAATTTATTTTCCTGTTGAATAAATTTGATGTTTGCCTGATTGAATGTTTGTGAAAACTGATTGTACAATTCATTGGCACGTCTGAAATCATTTTCCAAATTATCTAAATTGGTTTTGTGGTCGTTTGCAGTTTGAATATGCAACGCTAATTCTGTTTTCAACGGTGCAATTTGTCCAAGCAATTGCTCAATTTGATCTTGAATTTGCTGTGCCTGCGACGTAATTTTTCCAACAGCATTTTCTTCACTTTCTAATTTAGATTTCAGTGCAACGAGTTCTTTTTCGAAGTTTTGCAAATCACGGTTTTCGCGCTCAATTACATTTCTGTACGAGTTGGCTTTCAGGTGTTGCAGTTCGTTGTAGGTTTCTTGAGTGATTTTTTTCAAATCCATCACTTCGGTTTCCAACGCTTTTATTTCCTTTTCAAGAATTTCTAAATTCTTTAAACGACCTAATCGTTTGCCTTCAAACAAACCAACCGCACCACCGGAAATTTGTTTGTCAGATTTTAATAAATGACCAGAATTAGAAATAATGAAAACATCTTTTTTATTGCTAAGCTGATTGAAAATTTGATTCACATCATTGCCTTCATCAGCAATATAAATTCCATTCAGTAAATAGGCAAGTAGTGGTTTAAATTTCTCATCAACCTGCACTACATCTAATGCTTTGGTAGCATTATTTACTGCATCTTGCTTACTATCTGCTGTTGACTTATTAAAATAATCTAAAATTAAAAAACTCGCTTTTCCTACAGAACTTTGCGACAATACATCTACTGCATTCAACGCTTCATTTTCCGTATCAACTACGAAATTATTTAAGTATGGTTGCAAAATACTTTCAATCGCAACTCGATATTTTTCTTCTGAATAAATAATATCAGAAAGCAAAGGCGTGTCTTTCAACCAGTTCACATTTTTCTTCAAAAACTTAATAGATTCTGGAAAACCTTCCAAATTGTCTATCATGTTTTTGGTGAGTTTGAACTCGTTGTTCTTCGCATCTAATGTTCTGTTTTTATTGGTTAAATCTTGTCGAAGTGTTTCATTTTTTTCTTCTAACGATTTAATTTTTTCAAGATTGTCTTCTTCTTTTTTAATTAAATCATCTACCAATAAACGTTGATTATTAATTTTTGATTCGGTATTTGAAATGTTGGTTTTTAAATCTTCTAATGTTTTTAAACGTTCTTCATTTTCAAACATCGATTGCTGCACACTTTTCAATAACGCTTCATGCTGCGATTCTTTTACAGCAACCAGTTTTTCTGTTTCCGTAATTTTATTGACACTTGCTGCATGTTTGTTGCGCGCTTCATCCAAATTATTTCTAAACTCTAAATTCGTGTTGCGTTGTTCTTCTAGTTTTAGTTTTGCATCATCAAATTCAACACGCACTACTTCCAAATTCTTTTCGTCTTCTTCATTAATGGTTTGCAAATGCGCCATTTCGCCAGTCAAATTTTCAACGATATTGGTTGCGTTGGTAATTTGCTGTTGCAGTTGTTTTATTTTATCTTTTAAGAAAGATGATTTTTGTTCGTCAATTTTTTTCTGACTTTCCTTTTCCTGCAATTCCGATAAAAAAGCATTCAATTGTTTTTGCTGATCAGAAAGCGATTTTTCTTTATCTAAAACAGCTAATTTTTCCTGTTCTAAATTCGATTCCAATAATTCAATTTGCGTGCTGGCTTGTAAACGATTGTCTTCCAGTTCTTCAATTTCTTTGTTCGACAAAATAAAACTTTCGTTGATGCCATGCATTTCATATTTCGATAAATCAATCGAGATGACTTTGTATTCTTCTTT
Source organism: uncultured Saprospirales bacterium (assembly GCA_938008535.1). Taxonomy (GTDB): domain Bacteria; phylum Bacteroidota; class Bacteroidia; order Chitinophagales; family JADIYW01; genus JADJSS01. The sequence continues at coordinate 27,886 of CALLKF010000014.1, forward strand.
GTAGTTTTTGTATTGACGTGCTTTTTTTGCCTGCGATTCTAATGCTTTTAAATTTTTATCAATCTCAAACAATAAATCTTCCACACGGCTCAAATCTGCTTCAGTCGCAGATAATTTTGCGAGTGTTTCTTTTTTTCTGGTTTTATATTTTGAAACACCAGCAGCTTGTTCAATCAAGGTTCTTCGCGCATTATCAACGTTATTCAAAATCTGATCAATCATTTTCAACTCAATGATGGCGTATGAATCGGTAGAAATTCCGGTATCCATAAACAAATCTTTGATGTCTTTCAAACGACACGAAACACCATTCAGCTTGTAACTGCTGTCACCATCGCGTTCTACGGTACGCGTAATGGTTACACTTTGAAATTCGGTAGGTAATAGGTTGCGCGTGTTGTCCAGCGTCAACGAAACTTCGGCAATATTTGCTGCAGCTTTGTCTTTCGTGCCGTTGAAAATCATGTTATCCATTTTTTCCAAACGCAACGCTTTTGTTTTTTGCTCGCCTAAAACCCAGCGAATCGCGTCTACCACATTTGATTTTCCGCAACCATTCGGTCCGACAATACCAGTAATATTTTTTTCAAAGTTGATTTGAGTTTTATCTGCAAAACTCTTAAATCCTTTAATATCCAAACTTCTCAATCTCATAATGGCAAATTTACAAAATAGCGGAACTGATTTTTTAATTTAGATGTTTAGTTATTGACAATTTTTATTAAATTTGATGATATGCAGTGGATAATATTTGGCGGAATTATTTTGTATTACTTATATAGTGCTTTTCAAACAGAGCAAAAAAAGAATGCAACTCAGAATAAAGACTTAAACAGGACTCCAAAACAAATTGATATTCAGACAGATAAACCTAAAACCTTTCAGGATATTTTGAAAGAGATTGAAGATGCAATGGAAGGAAAAACGGTGCAAAAACCAATAGAAGTTAATAAACCGTACAAGAATTTAGAAAATAAGAAAACGGTTATCTACCAGCCAAAACTAGACGAAGACAGCATAGAAAATCAGGAACTTTTATTAGACAGTGTAGAAGATGGCGATTACAAACCGCAAAAAACTGGTTATGTCAATAATTATCAAGATAATTATAAATATGATTATGTAGATAATTATGTGAGTTTGCAGGACAAGATTGATTCCATCAAAAATCTGGAAGGCGATGAAGGCGGCAAGCGCATAGCACATGTAAATGTAGAAGATTACAATCCGTTGAAAAAAGATAAAAAACCAAAATTCATCAATCTGAACGGTAAACAATTATCACCACGCGATTTATTTTTAGCACACATGATTTTAGAGAAAAAGGTTTAGAGTCATACTACATACCATTTTGGACGAGAACAAGTGTACTAACTGAAAGATAACAACACTATCCAAAGCAAAAACCAATTACAACTATTGAAATTTTTCGTTAGTGGTTTCGTTGTTTATTCTCGTATTGGCTCATAATAAAATACTGTAGAACCAGAGTTTAATGTTTTTGTCTTAATGAGTTTCAACATTATTCTCTCCTTGATTTGGTCAAATAGTCTTAGTCCTTTCCCTTCGATGATAGGATGAACACAAATTTGGAATTCGTCAATTAGATTACTGTTTAACAATTGAACGATTAAACTTCGACTTCCTACAGAAATGTCTTTTCCTGATTGTTGTTTGAGTTCCAAAACTTTTTCTTTAAGTGGCCTGTCTGAAAGTTCTGCACTATTCCAGTTTGTGTCTTTTAATGTGGTGGAGAAAATAAGTTTAGGAACTTTGTCTATTGAAATTGCAAAGTCATCCATTGATTTTTTACCAGAAGGATTTTGCAAAATTGTTTGCCAAAATTGCATAAGTTCGTAAGTTGTCCGTCCATATAAAATAACTCCAGTATTATCTAGCAGTGCAGAATAATGTTGATGTAAATCTTCACTTGGAATACCAGTCGTATGGTCGCAAACACCGTCAAGTGTCATATTAAATGCTGCAATTACTTTTCTCATATGCTAATTTCTTAGGTGTCTTTCTGTTTTACTTGTGTTATCTGTCATAATAACCGCTAACGGTCGAAAGCAGCTGCCCTAATATTCTGGAAATTGGTGTCATGTCAAAAGTCAATATAGACACTTTTCTGTTATGTCGGGACTTAATAGGCATTAGATTATTGAGGCGGTCGGAACGTGTGGGTCAATGCTTCACGGAACGATTTTGATTGAACAACATCTTTATACCAAGCTTGCCATTCATGAAATATTATTGTGATGAAGTTATATGTTTCTATGTCTTTTGTTAGACCATATTCTACTGGATTCACTTCCTTTTCATAAGTGCCGAACAAAATGTCCCAAAAAATAAAAACGCCTCCGTAGTTTTTATCAATATACTCTTGATTTTTTCCGTGATGAACTCGGTGTGCTGAAGGAGTAATAATGACGTATTCTAAAAATCCCAGTTTGCCTATATGTTTTGTGTGAGACCAAACTCCCCAAACTAAACTTATAGAACCCATAATTATTAATAATTGAGGGTCAAAGCCGAGCCAAGGAATATAGATGTAAAAAAGAGGTCGTAAAATTGGAGAGAAAACTGGTTGTCTAAGTGCAGTAGAAAAATTATACTCTTTACTTGAGTGATGGTTAACATGATTAGCCCAGAAAAAACGAACTCGGTGAGAAGCTCTGTGCCACCAATAAAATGAAAAGTCCATGAGTAAAAAGAGTAAGACCATTTCATACCATGCGTTGCCAAACTCAAATAGTCTGTGTTTGTAAAATAGATTATCTATTGCCAACAAAGTTGAAGCGAGGATAATTGATACAATAACCTGTGTTATACCTAAGCTAAGACTTGCAACTGTATCTTTTAAATCATGATATGTATTTCGCTTTTTAATATAACCGTACAGAAACTCAACTAGTAGTAGAAGTCCGAAAGCAGGTAAGGCATAAATCATTTCCATAGCTAAATGAAATTTACGTATTTAAGTTTGTATTTTTTCATTTTACTTGTAGATAAATTCATTGCTTAACTGTTGTAAATTCTTTGATGTGAATTTCGTAAAAGGGTTGCCACTAACGGCTGAAAATTGGCAATGGTTGTGCATGTTTAGCACCAACCAACACGTATTTACAAATGTAATTTATTACTCAAACTTTAATTACCAAATCTACCACAACTAGTGCCAATTTTTTGTTATAGGCAGTTTATTTTGCTTTCCATATTTCGGTATCTGGGTGAAATTCTTTCCAACCAAACCACCAATGATTCTGAAATTTTAGTCGTTCGTTCGTTGTCTTATTTGTTCCGTCAATTTGGTTTGTGGTAGGATTGTATTGTATAACAATGTCCGCACCGCCCAAGTTGTCTGTTATTTCTGTTGCTTTTTTAAGTTCTGAAATTGGATACGCTTTACTTTGTCCGTTTAGTTGCAAACCCCAAACTTTTTCTCGAAGCTCTAAACCTGTTAAGTCTGTCTTTCCCGGTGCAACAAAATTTCCTGTTACTTTTTTCAGAACTTTCAACAATCGTTCTTTCGGAACAAAACTATTGCGAATGTTGTCGCTTTCTTTTGCAATAAAAGTGTTTGGATTTTGCTGTATCCAATCTGTCAATGTGGTTTGTTGGTAATAATAAAATTCAAGCTGTTTCCCTTTTAACTTTCCGAACATTGCTTCGCCTGTTCCTTGTTGCCAAACTGTTCCTGTTTGTAAGTCCCGAATAATCATATTTCGTCTATGCACACCAAGAACTTCAAAAGTCAAACGTTGTCCGTCAACAACAGGATTGTAAAGCATTGTGCTACGGCAGGCAGCACAATAAGAAACAAATAAAGGTTTGTCGAAAAACGTGTCATTCAAAATATGTCTTGGCATAACCATTTCATTAATAGGATAACATATAGAGTTTCCCTTGTCGTCTGTGTAACCAACAATTTCAGTGTTGTCGTAATAAATGCGGTCTTTTTGTTTTATGATTTGTTTGTCGTCAAGTGCGATAAATAAGTTTGGGTTTGCATTGAACAGCGAAAAAGTCCAAAAGAAACAAAAAGGAATAGCGATTGAAAGCAAAACGCAAGTTGTTGGGTCTGTGCTTATGAAAAGTAGAAATGTTGCTAACGCTAAAATTCTCAAAATCCAACGTTTCAACGGATAGTTGTGCGACCAACCGTAACCAAGTGACAAAAAGAATGTCGGCAGTTGTAAATACAATGCACATACAATTGTCAATGTCAAACTTACTATTCCAAATGTTGCTGTCATTTCTGTGTCGTTCTTTAAATTGCACACAACGGCTGAAAATTGGCGATGGTTGTGCATGTTTAGCACCAACCAACACTTATTT
>CALLKF010000015.1 GCA_938008535.1 uncultured Saprospirales bacterium
TGGATATTCTCAATTTTGCAGGCGGAAAAATCGGTACTCGCAAATTCAACAAAGACCGTGACTACCTCTGGCCTGTTCCTACAATCGTACTCGAACGAAACCCTATTTTGGAGCAAAACCCTGGTTATGGTCGTTAAGAATACGACACAACCAATCCATTAAACAATAGAGCAAGAAAAAAGATGAGTTAGAAAGTACCTTCGTGGTATGCTTTAACTCATCTTTTTTATGTCAAAAAATACTTGTCTTTTAAACTTTGCATTTTCATCGATAAAACGCCCAGTACAGCTTCTTTGATGATGCTGCCGCTCATTTTAGAAACACCAACTTCTCTGTCTTTAAAAACAATTGGAACTTCTATAATCTTTAAACTAGATAGCCAAACCGCGAATTTCATTTCTATTTGAAATGCGTAACCTAAGAATTTTATTTTTTCCAGTTGTATAGTTTGTAAGGTTTCTTTTCTATAGCAAACAAAACCTGCAGTAGTATCCTTCACGCGCATACCAGTAACAATACGCACATATTTAGATGCGAAATAAGATAGAAATAATCTGTCTTTTGGCCAATTAACCACGCTACCACCTTTAATGTAGCGCGAGCCAACAGCTAAATAAGCACCTTTATTTTCACAAGCATCTAATAGTTCTAACAGTTTTTCTGGTGGATGCGAAAAGTCAGCATCCATTTCAAAAATATAACTATAGTTTTTTTCTAATGACCACTTGAAACCAGTGATGTATGCAGTGCCAAGACCTTGTTTTCCTGTACGTTCAATGATGTGTACGCGTTCAGGAAATTGTTGCATCAAACCTTTCACCACATCTGCTGTTCCATCAGGCGAACCATCTTCAATCACTAAAACTTCAAATCTATCCGAAAGATTTAGCGTGTAAGGAATTATCTTAGCAATATTTTCCTTTTCGTTATAGGTTGGTATAATGATGATGCAATCTCTCATTCGCTTGCGACAAAAGTAATAAGAAACTTAGTTAAAATGTTAATGCGTTAACGCTTTTTAATGATTTATTGATTATAGTATATAGTAGTTAGTAGTTAGTGTGCAGTTTTTTTTCAAAATAAAATTTACAAACTTTAAATTCTACATCAAACTCATTCCAGCAAAATTACCAGAACTCATTAACAACACCACGCAATTGTTTGAAAAATGATGTTGTATATTTTCTTTTAGTAAATCAGCATCTTTAAAAACAACAATACTTTCATCGGCAAATTGTTGCTTAAGCCAGTTTTCATCTAAGTCTTGTTTTCCTTTTATTTTCAATGTATGTTCATCTAAGAATAAATATTTTACATCAGCAAAATCTAACGAATGCGCATAGTGTTCAATAAAATTTTCCTGCAATGAACTATACGTATGCAATTCAAACACCGCAATAATTTTTCTTGTTGGATAACGCTCACGCACTGCTTTTACAGTAGCTTTCACTTTGCTTGGCGCATGTGCAAAATCACGAAAAATAGTTTGTTTAGTTGAGTTATCATCAAATACTTTTTCCAAACGTTTGGCAGCACCTTCAAATGTTTTAAAACTTTCTAAAATATTTTCTTCGTTTAAACCAATAACTTTTCCAACTTCAAACGCAGATTTTAAATTGGCAAAATTATGCGAACCAAACACATTGATCAAAAAATCTTTCTCATTATAGACCAAAATGCTTTCATCATTTTCTGTTTTAAATTTGAAAGGAAAATAGGGAACGAGCTTGATTTTATTTTCTAAAACAGGTTTTAATTCGTCAACCATTTTTAATAATTCAGCATCTTCAGCATTATAAATTAAAGCACCATTTGGCTGAATACTTTTTATGAATTTTCGAAACGTTTCCAGGTATTCTTCATACGTTGGAAACACGTTGATATGATCCCAAGCAATGCCTGAAATAATAGCAATATTTGGATGATAATGCAAAAATTTACTGCGTAAATCTAAAGGTGAAGTCAAATATTCATCAGCTTCAATTACCATTAACGGCGAAGTTTCCGACGTTTTTACCATAAAATCAAAACCATCTAATTTAGCACCAACTAAGTAATCAAATTCTTTATTATTTACACGAAGCATGTGCATAATCATCGAAGTAATTGATGTTTTTCCGTGGCTGCCTGCAACGGCAATTCGCGTTTTATTTTTACATTGCTCAAAAACAAATTCCGGGAACGAATAAATTTTTAAATCTAATGCTTGCGCTTTTACTAGTTCTGGATTATCTGCTTTTGCATGCATTCCTAATATAATAGCATCAATGTCAGTAGTGATTTTTTCTGGAAACCAACCAACTTGTGCTGGCATCAACCCTAATTTTTCTAAATTTGATTTTGCTGGCTCGTAAATGGCATCATCAGAACCAGTAATTATGTTTCCTTGATTTCTTAAATGAGAAGCTAATTGGTGCATCACAGCACCACCAATTGCGATAAAATGAAAATGTTGCATGTGCCAAATTTAACGATGTATTCATAGTTTTTCACCTGATTTTATACACAAATACACATATTTTAACGGTTTGTAAGTACTATAATTACGTTTAATTTGGTTTTTATTAATAGTTAAAAAACGTGAAAAAGGGTAGCGGTAATGCAATATTTAAGCTATTTTTGCATTGTAAACACAAACGTAAACAATATGAACAATTACAAAAAATCCGCAATTGCATTAGTTTCAGCATGCATTATTTTAGTTTCAACATCATCATGTGCAAGAAGAAATGCTACAGGTTGCCCAATTTGGGGAAAAACTACTCAGACACAAACTGCTAAAAAAAGCGTTTAGAATTATGAACTGGAAAATCTTAGATTCCGAGCAACAATTTTTAGATTTATTAGAGAAAGAGGCAATTTTTGCTGTTTTTAAACACAGTACTCGTTGTTCAATTTCCACTATGGCTAAAAATAGAGTTGAAAGAGAATGGAATCTGGATTTTCCAATCTTTAATTTAGATTTACTCAATTACAGAGCAATTTCTAATTTAATAGCTAAAAAATCAGGAATTGAACATCAATCACCACAATTGATTGTTTTTCAAAATGGATTACCTATTTATGATGCAAGTCATAATGGAATTGTGGTTGATGATATTTTGGTTTCGTAGAAGTTTTGCTAAACAAACTCAATCTTTATTTCCTGTTTAATGTCAGTATGCAAACTTTTTGCAACTGGACAAGCATGTGCTGCATTTATTAGAATTTGTTTTTCCTTTTCTGTAAAATTATCATCAGGAATTTTAATATGCACATGAATTTCGCCAATGCGACGCGGTTCGCTGTACATTACTTTTGTTACTTCAACAGTTGCACCATTTATATTTTTATTAGTTTCTAATAATTTAATTCCTACAATACTAATCATACACGAACCTAATGCAGAAGCTACTAAATCTGTTGGCGAAAAAGCTTCACCTTTTCCATGATTATCTTTTGGCGCATCTGTAAAAATCACGGTTCCACTTTGTAGATGTGTCATTTCTGTTCTTAATTCACCTAAATAAATTACTTTTGATGTTATCATTTTTACAAACTTTTAAACTAATTTAGCAAAATAAACGTTTTTAAAATAGTGCAACGAAAATTCATCCTAATATTTATTCTTTTTTTTATAGTTTCTATTCAAAAAAGTAAAGCAGAAGAATCTACTTTAAACAGAGATTCTGTGCTATATAAAAAATCATGGTCGGCTGGCATTCGCTTGCGTAGCGATGGTTTTGCACTTGGTGCAGAAATTACAAGAAGCAAACGCTTCAAGCGCAGTTGGATGATACAAACACAATTTTCTTATTTTTGGCATCCAAAACAAGTAAAACAACAATCACAATATGGTGGTGGTGGTTTGTTTGGTTCTGATGGATTTAAACCATTTGTTTTTGGTAAACAAAATTCATTATTTACTTTATATCTCGGCGCTGGACAAAAGTTTTTACTAGCAGAAAAAGGAAGAAACCACGGTGTGCAGCTTTTCTTTAAATATGCTGGTGGCTTTACTTTAGGAATTTTAAAACCATATTTAGTTGAAGTAGTTGATACAGCATCTATTGTTGGAAATACATTTTCAAATACTGTTACTTTAGGTTATGAGCCAAATAATCCGAATAGTTTGTTTCTAGAAAAAGATTATATCGTTGGTGCATCTGGTTTTGGTAAAGGATGGAAATTAAAAGCACAACCTGGATTGCATGTGGAAGTAGGAATGGAGTTTGATTTTGGGAAAAATGAAAGTTTTGTAAAAGCATTAGAAATTGGAGTTGCTTCTGATTTTTATTTTAAAAAAGTGCCTGTAATGGTGCAAAGTAATAAGTTTTTATATCCAAGTGTTTATGTTGGCATACAATTAGGAAAACGAAAAGAACGATAAGAATGTTGAATGATAAATGTTGAATAATAAATGTGTGAAATTGAAACAATACAAACTCGTCCGAGAAAACCAGATTGGTTAAAAGTAAAAATTCCGATAGGTGAGAACTATAAAAAAGTTAGAAACTTAGTAGATACTTACAAATTACATACTATATGCGAAAGTGGCAATTGTCCAAATATGGGTGAATGTTGGGGCGAAGGTACTGCTACCTTTATGATTTTAGGAAATGTGTGTACACGTTCATGTTCGTTTTGTGCAGTAGCAACTGGAAGACCAAAATTTTTAGACACAGATGAACCGAAGCGTGTTGCTGAAGCTATTAAATTAATGCAAGTAAAACATGCTGTTTTAACTTCTGTCAATCGCGATGAATTACCAGACAAAGGCGCGCAAATTTGGTATGAAACGGTTCGTGCAATAAAAGAAACTTCACCTAACACCACTATTGAGACATTAATTCCTGATGTAAAAGGCGATTGGAAAGCGTTGGAATTAATTATTTCTGCTGGACAAGAAGTAGTTTCGCACAATATGGAAACCGTGAAACGCTTATACAGAAAAGTGCGACCACAAGCAAAATACGAACGCAGTTTAGAACAGATTTTACGTACGAAAGAATATGGCAAACGCACCAAAAGTGGCATTATGCTTGGTATTGGCGAAACTGATGAAGAAATAGAAGAAATCATGGATGATTTGCATCAGCATAAATGTGATGTCATTACATTTGGTCAATATTTACAACCTACAAAAATGCATTTAGAAGTTGCTGAATTTATTCATCCAACAAAGTTTGCAGCAATCAAAGAAATTGGCTTAGCAAAAGGAATTCCATACATCGAAAGTGGTCCAATGGTACGTTCATCGTATCACGCAGAACGACATATTTAAAAGTACATTTTCTCAAAATTCTTCCTGTATTTATTTTTTCGTTTCTATTTTAAAATATAATTTATTATTTTCGTTTTTAACCAAACCAAACCAAATGAAAAAAATACTATTTTTTGTAGTGTCATTATGCATTACATTTTCCTTGTTTGCAAAAGAAACTGAAGTTGATTCTACTAAACTTTTGATGGATCAAATTGAATCCAACATAAAATACACTAAATCTGGAACAGTTGATTTAGGAAATTGTACTTTAACAATTCCAAAAGGATTTAAATATTTAGATTCTGCACAATCAAGATATGTGCTGGAAGATTTGTGGCAAAATCCACCAAGTGCACAAAAAACGTTAGGCATGTTGTTTCCAGAAAATGCTGGTGCTTTTACCGATAATAGTTGGGCATTTGAAATTTCGATGGATGAAATGGGTTACGTAAAAGATAAGGACGCACAAAAAATGGATTATGACGACATCATGAAAGATATGAAAAAAGACAATATTGATGAAAATAAAACGCGTGTTGAAATGGGTTATGGCAAAGCTGTTTTGATTGGCTGGGCCTCAAAACCGTTTTACGATAAAGATAAAAACGTATTACATTGGGCAAAAGAAATCAAATTTGGTGATGATTCAATAAATACGTTGAACTATAACATTCGTTATTTATGTAGAAAAGGTGTTTTAGTTGTAAATGCAATTGCGAGTGTTAATCAATTGGATTTGGTAAAACAGAATATTCCAAATATTATGCAAAGTGTTGAGTTTAAAAGTGGCGAAAAATACAGCGATTTCAATCCAAGTATGGATAAAGTGGCAGCATATGGAATTGGTGGTTTAGTTGCAGGAAAAGTATTGGCAAAAGCTGGAGTTTTTGTGTTTTTATTAAAATACATAAAAATTATTGGAATTGCTGTTGTTGCATTTTTTGGTAAAATCTGGTCAATGATTACTGGTAAAAAGAAAGAAGATAGCAATCCATTACCAAATGATGATGTGCAACCAAATGCATAAATCTATTTTAAAAATGATATTAAGAATGCAGTAAATTACTTACTGCATTCTTAATTTTACTATCTTTTTCTAGACAAAAATTAATTCATCGGTTTGCATAAAATAAGTAGCATTTTCAACTAAGTCAGCTTCTGCATCTCTGCGTATCCATAAACCTCTTTGTGCACTTGTCCATAATCGTTTCATCGCTCTAATTTCAGTTGCAATTTTTTTCAAATTTCCATTAGCAATTAATCCAACTAAATTTCTCATTTCTTTTCGTCGGTCTATATTTGCTAAACTTTCACCACGATTATAGACTAATGATAAAATGGCACCTTGTGCATCAGGTGGCAATTTTTCAATTCCAGGATAAATATTTCGTGTTGATTTTGCATACTTCGGCATAGATTTGGTATAAAATACTTCGAGTGCTTGTTCCCAAGTAATAACTATACTTTTTATAGAATTAGAAAGTGCATCTTTTGCATTATCACCTTTTTTTCCAATTGTGGTGCTAAGTTTATTAAAGTCTATTGTTGATAAAACATTTTTCCAATCATTCGTAAATTGAGTCAAGCTCACATAACCTAAATCATAACCAATTCCAATAGTTATACCACTGTCACCTTCTGGCCAGATTGGAAATTTATATTTCGATTGATAGGCACTTCTGGAAGAGATTTCTGAATTAATAATTATATCTAAACTTTTTTTAGACACTATCATGGTTGCACCAATAGGAATATCAGGCAATACTTTTGATATAAAATCTTCTATTCTAGAAATAGTTGCAGGACCAACAATACCATCAATATCTTACCAACAAAACCTAAACTTTTTTGTATTGCTTTTTTGTGTTCAAATAATGTAGTAGTTGACGATAATGATAGACCTTTTAATTTTTCAATTTCAATGCATGTCGCTAAATCGAAAATACCTAATGTAGGAATTTTTATTTTTTTGGTTAGTAAATTAATTATTCAATGTTTGAATTCATACGTATCTAATATAATGAATAATTTTATTATACCTACGTTTTTTTTATTTATTTTCATGTCATAAATAGTTGTTATCGTTTAATGATTATTCGTGTTTAAATTGAATTTTATTGGCATATCAATATTTAAAATGTTACTGTTTTTCAAAAACAAAAAAAACAGCATAATTTATGCTGTTTCTTGATAGTTCAATTTTAGAAATAAAACTATTTTATGGTGACGTAACCTGTATTAATGAATAATTCGTTTTCATTCCAAGCATCAACAATATAATCGCCTTTTTCAGTAAAATCAATAGTTGCATAAACCCAATCCCAATCAGCACCAATACCAACAACAGGAATGGTTTGCATCAATTTTGTATCATCTTTTCCATTTTTGATCGTTTTTTTATAAACAGAGAGTTTTATTTTTTCTGTTTTAAAAACTTTTCCGTTTGTAATTAAAATAGCTACAGAAGCTGTACCATTTTTTAAATAGAAAGAAGAAGATTCACCTTTAATATCAGCATTATCACCAACCGAAGTTCCGAATTGAATTTTAGAATCTTCATAATAATCTGATGTTATATCGCCATCTGATTTTACTTCATCATTGATAACATTTATTTTTGTAGTTGCTTCAGCTAAAAATTTACCATTTTTTGTTTTTACAATTACTTTGTAAGTTCCTGCTTCTTTAAATTCCAAATCATACATAGCGTATCTTTTTTTGGAATTAATATCATTTAAAAAGTTACGAGAAGCAAAAAATGTAAAAACACCATCTTCTTTTTTTTGAATTTCTAACAATAATGGTTCTTTTATAAGTGCATCTTGTGTGTAAACAATATATATGAATCCACCAGCTGGTTTTATGTCCCAAGAATCATAATATCCAGAAGTTTCACCAGTTTCAGCTTCATAAGTTTCGCAAAATTGTACTTTGCCACCAACACCAATTTGTGCAAAAAGTATTAATGGCAACAAAAATACAAATGATAAGATTAATTTTTTCATTTAATTGATTTTTAATGTGTTTTATATTACTTCAAAATTAGTACGAAAAACTATGCCAAACATACCATTTTTATGGTATTTTCTTGAGTATTAAGAAAATTATTATTCTAATACTAAATTTCTACTATTAATAAAAATATCTTCTTCATTATAGATTTCAATTAAATATTTTCCTTTTTTCTGTAAATAAAGATCTAAGAAAGTCCATTTCCAGTTGTATTGTGTAAAGAAAACATCTGTAAATAAAAACTTTTTTTCGTTGTTTTCAACTTTGTAAATCTTCGCCAATATTCTATCTGTTTTCAACCATAATTTATCGTATTGTGAAATATACATGGTAATTTTTGTTTCATTTGGTTGTGTTTTGAACACATCTTTAACACCAAATAATTTCTCATTTTGAATGCTATCACAAAATCTAAAATCGGTATTTCTATAATACCAAGTGTCCACAAAACCATCTTCAACATAAGTGTCTTCAGTGTATAAAATTGTTGTGTAGTATGTTTTTATTGGCGTTTCAATCTCATCTTCATACAATAAGAATTTATAAATACCACTTTTTAAAAAGGTATATTTATTAGCAATCCAATTTTTGGTGCCATCATTTTTTAAATCAAATCTATCAAACAATAAAAATGTAGTGTCGTTTCTGTTGTATTGTTTCTCAATTCTAACATGATATTTTTTAGTCAATAATTGATCTGATTTTAAAAATAGATACATAAAATTTCCAGCACGTTTTATATTCCAAATATCATAACTGTTTTTGGGATTTCCATCAGTATCGTAATCGGCGCAAAGTGTAAAAATAGTTGATGCGTCAATGGTTTTAATAGAACAACACAATAAAAGTATAATGGCAATATTTTTCATGTTAGAACGAATTAATGTAGAAAAGTTATAAAATAGTTATTCAACTTCTATAGATTTTTTTTGCATAAAAATATCTTTATCACTGAATAATTCTACACTATATTTTCCTTTATTTTTTATATTAATTGGAAATGAAGTCCAGCGTTGTGTTGGTTTTAAATCAATAGTTAATGTTTCAACCAAATTTTTAGAATTATTAATTGAGTAAATTTTCGCTATAATTTTATCAGTTCTTAATTTTTTTTCATCATGCGCAACATAAGTAACGATATTGATTCCTGATTCGTTTAAGATAAATTTACTTTTTTGTCCAATTAATATTTCACTTAAAACACTATCACAAAATGCCATTTTTACGTTCTTATAGTACCAAGTATCAATTGTAGAATCATTATTGTAATAATTATCAAGATATCGAATCGATGTTTTGTATGTTGCTAAACTATTTGTTGCAGTACTATCAAATAAAGTAATTTTATAAAAACCAGGCAACGAGAATGTGTAACTGTTATAACAGTAATTTTGATTATCATTTATTGCTTTCAACGAAATTGTATCCACTATTTCATATGCAGAATCAATTCTGTTTTCCATGCGTTCAATTTTCACTTTATATGTTTGATTTATTGAAACATCTTGTTTATAATAAATATAGATATCATTGCCTGTATTTTCAGTTGCAAAAGTTTCGTAAAACCCAATTGCTTTATCATTATCATCAATGTAAGCACACATTGCAAATTTTGTAGTAGCAAATATTGGTATTGTAATTAAAATTAGAAAAGCGTAAACAAATAGTTTCATGGTAGTTTTTTTTATTAAATAAAGGATTTATGAAACTAAATTTTATGGTCATGATTTTGAAGAGAATCTACAAAATCGTGTTATTTATGAATGTAAATTTAACGTTTTTGTGCAATTATTTTAGAATTGTTGAATAATTCAATCAAAATGTACTTTTATTTTTTAAAAATCTAACATACAATAGGTTATTAAAGTATTCGTTATCATTATTAACAAGTCAATTATTGTGCCAATTGATTTTGTTATATTTGTCGTCTCAAAATAAAATTCAAATGAACTATTTAAAATTAATTCGACCAATCAATTTATTAGTAATAATAGGTACAATGTGTTTGTTTTGGTATTCATTTTTAGTGGCAAATGGATATAAAATTTTTCGTTTGTTGCCTTTGATGACAAATTTCCAGTTCTTTCTATTGGTATTTTCTACCGTTTGTATTGCGGCTGGTGGTTACATTATTAATGATATTTACGATGTTGATATTGATACATTTAACAGACCCAATCGGGTAATTGTTGGACAAAAAATTAGTGAAACTACTGCTTATAATTTTTATAAAATAATTTGTTTGATTAGCGTAATTTCAACATTAATCTTAGCATATTTAACCAAAGAATATCGACTTTCTACGTTTCCAATTATTATCATGGTGGTGCTTTTTTTTTATGCATCGATGTTTAAAAAACAATTGATTTTGGGAAACTTAACCGTTGCATTTTGCAGTGCTTTCACTATTTTATTGATTTCGTTATTTGAAAGTGGTGGAAATTATTTAATGGGTCCAAATGAAACAGCTTACAGAAGTAGCATTTTCATTGGTGCTTTGGTGTATTCATTGTTTGCTTTTTTAACTACATTTATTCGAGAAATAGTAAAAGATATAGAAGATAAAGCAGGTGATGAGCAATACGATTGCAAAACAATTCCAATTCAATTTGGCGACTTAACAGCGAAAATAGTTTGCACTGTTTTTGCATTTTTTATAATTACAATGTTACTTACGTTTGTCTTCTTTTTTATAAAAATGGATATTGAAAAAGTTCCACTATTTATTGTTTTACTGCTTATTTTGCCATTGATTTTGATAATTAGTTATTTATTTTATGCAAAAACAGTAAAGCATTTTCATATTGTTAGCAATTTAATAAAGATTTACATGGTGCTTGGTATCGCATCGATGTTGTACTTTAGTAATGGCTTAAGTCCGATATTAATTAACTATGTTGCTTATTTAAAGCAATTGTTCTAACAAAAAATGAATAAACCAACTAAAATTATTTTGGGATCGCAATCACCGCGTCGATACGAAATTTTAGCAGATGCTGGTTTTAAAATTGAAGTAATTAAACCAAAAGTAGAAGAACGATTTCCTTTTGATTTAGCGTATTCAAAAGTTCCGGAATATCTTTCTAAATTGAAAATGCACGATGTATACTCTTATCTTGGAGAAGATTCAGATTTTATTATTTGTGCTGATACCGTAGTTTTATTTGAAAAAAAACTCGTTGGAAAACCTAAAAATTTAGATACTGCTTTCCGTTATTTAAAAACAATGAATGGCAAATCACATGAAGTAATTACAGGTGTTTCGATACGAAAAAATAAAAAGCAAATTTCTTTTTCCGAACATGCAATCGTGCATTTTAAAGAATTAAGTGATGCAGAAATTAGAAATTATGTAGATAATTTTTCTCCTTTAGATAAAGCTGGTGCATATAATATTCAGGAATATATTGGCGTTGATAAACTCGAAGGTGAATTTCAAAATGTAATGGGTTTGCCTATACAACGTATTCTGAAAGAGATAAAAGGTTGGAAATAAATCTAATTTTTACAGCGAAACCATCAAATTACAACCGCGAATATCTGCGTTATCTATTCTTCCTAAAACTTCAAATTCTGTTTCTGAAATAATGTTTACCAAGTCTTGTGTAGCAATAAAACTGCATGAATAAATATTTGCTAAATCAATTACGTTCAAGCCGCCGCGACCAGCATTTATTGATACTTTCAATGGATTGTAAATATCACGTTTCATAATTTTCATCCATTTTGGTGTTTTAAAAATACCATTTCCTGTAGAATATGCTTGCGATAATAATTCAGTCATTCCATATTCTGAATGAATCGTTTTTACGTTAAATGATTTGGTTAAAATTGCATGTACTTCTTCGCGCGATAGCTCTTCGCGTCTGCCTTTCATTCCACCAGTTTCCATAATAATTATATCGGAAAGATCCATCGGAAATTGTTCAGCAAAATCAAGTAACGCAAAAGTAACGCCAATGAGCAAAATCTTGTTTTGTCGACTGTAGACTGTCGACTGTCGACCGTAGACAGCTTTTGCCAGTTCTTCTAAATTATTCAAATAAAAACCAGAATGTTCGTTAGTCGTTTTTTTTATTAAATCATCAACCATATAAACCAACGAAGAAGTATTGCGTTCCAAATAGGATGGAAGCAACGCTAAAATAGTATAGTCGTCAATGTTTCCATAAAATTGTTCAAAACACAAATGAAAACTCTTTTCATAAAGGTTTAAATCATGCACCAAGTGTTTGCTAGTAATTTGACCTGTTGTGCCGCTGCTTTCAAATATTTTTTCGGTCGCAGCGTTTTCTATTATAATGGAATGATTTTTATAAAACTCAATGGGCAAAAATGGAATTTTCTCAATCGCATCAATTGTTGTCGGATCGATTTTTAAATAATCAACAAACTTTTTATATACTAAATTATTTGTATATTGGAACTGAAAAACAGACAATGCAACTTCATTGAACTGAAAATTGTCTGTATTAAAAATGTTTGCTAATATTGTAGTTGCATCTTGCACCACGCAAATTTAAATATAAAAATGAACTTTAAATTTTTTATACCTTTTTCAATAATCATTTTAACAATTGCTGGTTGTTACAAAACGCCATCTTATCCAGTTGAACCATTCATTACCTTTGGTGGATTTGAAAAAGACAATGATATTTATACGCTTGGTGACAGTGGCTGGATGTATATTAAATTTACAGATGGTGATGGTGATTTAGGTTTAGCAACGAATAGTGATTCATCTCATTCTTCAAAATTGTACATCTATAATCTAAAAGAAACCACCTTGTTAGATACCTTAAATGAAATTCCTAAAATACCATATAAAGGAACTACAGTTGCAATAGATGGAACAATAGCTGTTAAGTTGACGTCTTTTCTACAAGAAGCAAGTTATCAAGCACTTTTTGATCTTAAAGGTAAAACTTCTGATACTTTTACCTACTCAATATACATAACAGATAGAGCAAGACACAAAAGCAATACCATTATTACTCCTGAAATAATCATTAAAAAAAGGTAGTCGTCGAAGTAAAATAAACTTGCGTTAATGCTTACTTAATCAACAAATACAGATTGTAGCATACTATTTGCTCTATTTTTGTAGAACGTATGAATTCTTATGATGTAATTATTGTTGGCTGTGGCTTTTCCGGTTTATCGGCAGCGTATTATTTACAGCAAGCTGGATTTAGAGTTAAAGTACTTGAAGTTTCATCTCAGTCAGGTGGTCGTGCAAGAAGTGATAAAATGGATGGTTTTACATTAGATAGAGGTTTACATTTTTATCATCATTCAACAACAGAACTCAAAAAAATAATCAACATTAACGAATTAGAATTAAAAAATACCTATCCAGGTTATTTGCTTCGTTATCAAAATACATTCAATCTTTTTACCAATCCGGTTTATCAAACTTTCGATTCATTGTCAACTGCACTTTCACAGAATGCTACCTTTACAGACAAAATGCGTTTATTTGGTTTATATGTGAAATTGAAAACATTGCCATATAATAAATTAGTGAAAGAAAACGAATCTTCAACATTTGAGTATTTTTCAAAAAATGGTTTTAGTAAAAAATTAATTGATTCTTTATTCAGACCAATGTTAGCAGCCAATATTTTCGATTATAATTTACAATCATCATCACGGTTTTCTAAAATTTATTTAAAATCACTCTTTCAAGATCATGTGGCTTTGCCAAAAGATGGAATTGGAAAAATAAGTAAAACAATTGCCAATAAATTAGAACCAAATACTATTTCTTTTAAAACGAAAGTAAAAAAAGTAGTTGATAATGGTGTTGAGTTGATGAATGGTGAATTTATAGAATCTAAATTTGTAATAGTTGCAACTAATGCAATCGACGCAAATGGTGTATTGCATAGAGAAGTACTTTCTGCTGAATGTTCTCATGTAACTACCTTATATTTTTCTGCAGATAAAGCACCAGTTTCAAAAGCAGTAGTTATTTTAAATGGAAATGAAAGTGGTTTAGTGAATCATGTATTTGTTCCAACTAATTTACATAAAGAATATGCGCCTAAAGGCAAACACTTAATTGCAGTAAACGTAGTTAAAGAACATGATTTAGACGATGAAGAATTAGAAGTAAAATGCTTGACAGAGTTATCTGATTGGTTTGGTTTATCTGTGATGGACTGGAAACATTTGAAAACTTATTACATTAAATATGCAATGCCGTTTAAGCCAATTTTAGATGAAGTTAGATTCTTCAAAAAAGTAACAGATACAATTTATTGTTGTGGTGACAGTTTAAGCATCGGTAGCATGGAAACTGCTTTGCGTAGTGGTCGCGAAACAGCATCAATTGTAGCACAAGAACTCGAAAAAAATACTACTGTTTCTAATCTAGAAAATAGTTTAGTTTAATTAATTCATAAAAACAAACCGCACGCGTTGTGGATAATTTGTAAAAATTGAGACTTTTTTACATTCTACTTTTATAAAAATAAACTTACCAAAAAATGCTTACTATATTTCATGGAACTGCACGCGTTGATAGTAACTCGCGTAAAATTGCAAATTTTTACGATGAATTGTTAGGTAGAAAAAATATTCCACATCAGTTTTTTACGTTGGAAAACGTAGAAGCAGAAATCTTTAATAAAACATTCTACAATCCAAAAAATGCACAATTAGAAAGCATTGAAACACATATTTTGGCGCCAACTAGCAAATATATTTTCATTGTTCCTGAATATAATGGCAGCTTTCCAGGTATGTTGAAAGGTTTCATTGATGCATCTGATGTCAAAAAATGTTTCCATAACAAAAAAGCTTGTTTAACAGGTGTTGCTGAAGGTCGCGCTGGAAATTTGCGAGGTATGGAACACTTGACAAATATTTTCAATCATTTAAAAATGAATGTATTGCATCTTAAAATTCCAATTTCCCAAGTACACTTGATGTTGGATGAAAGTGGCAAACTGAACAATCCAGAAATGATGAAACTCATCGAACAACAAATTGATTTATTCATGGAATTTTAAAATTTCAGTATGCAACAACAAAAATATTTTGGATTATTGATTCCAATTTTAATTATTGCTTTTATTGTTTCCTGTAACAATAATACAACTAGTAAAAAACGAAATGTGTTCCGAATGAATTTCAATTTCGGATTGAGTTCTATGGATCCAGCATTTGCAAAAGACCAAGGTACTATGTGGGCCGACGTTCAATTGTTTAATGGATTGGTGCAGATCGATTCCAATATGAATGTAATTCCATGCATAGCAAAAAGCTGGAAAATTTCGAATGATGGTTTGACGTACGAATTTAATTTAAGAAACGATGTTTTTTTTCACGATCATGAGAAATTTGCAAATGGTAAAGGTAGGAAAGTAGTTGCACAAGATTTTGTCTATTCGTTAAATAGATTGATTGATTCAACTGTTGCATCAACAGGTGGTTGGTTGTTTAATGGAAAAGTAGCTGAAAAAATTCCGTTTGAAGCAACGAATGATTCCACTTTTATTATTCATTTACAAAATCCATTTAAACCAATGTTAGGTTTGCTGACCTTGCAATATTGTTCAGTTGTTCCAAAAGAAATTGTTGATTTTTATGGTAAAGATTTTCGTTCAAATCCTGTTGGAACTGGACCTTTTAAATTAGTTCGTTGGGAAGAAAATAATGTGTTGGTGTTGAAAAAAAATGACAACTATTTTGAAACAGATGCACAAGGAAATAAATTACCTTATTTAGATGGTGTTCGCATTAGTTTTATTGCTGATCGTGGTGCTGAATTTTTGGAATTTTCACAAGGCAAGATAGATTTTATGACTGGTTTGGATATTTCATATAAAGATAAATTATTAACCACAACAGGCGAACTACAACCAGAATGGAAAAACAAAATCAACTTTGAAAAAATGCCATTTTTGAATACTGAATATTTAGGTATTTCGATGGCAAAACAAGATTGCGAAGCATTGAAAAATAAAAAAGTTCGACAAGCAATTAATTATGCAATTGACAGAAAAAAAATGATTTCCTATCTAAGAAATGGTGTTGGTGTTGCTGCGGAAAACGGAATGATTCCGAATGGTTTGCCATGTTTTGATGCTAATGTAAAAGGTTATACATATGATGTAGAAAAAGCCAAAAAATTATTGATTGAAGCTGGTTATCCAAATGGAAAAGGTATTTCTGAAATTAAAATTTACTCAAATCCAACTTATAGTGATTTGATTACAAATATTGCAAATGAATTGGCTTCCATAGGAATTATTTGTAAAATTGAAAACACACCTGCAACATTCTTGCGTGAAGCTATGCGCAAAAATGAAGTTGGTTTTTTCCGTGCTTCCTGGATTGGTGATTATCCGGATGGCGAAAATTATTTAGCTTTGTTTTATAGTAAAAATGATGCGCCGCCAAATTATACCTATTTCAAAAACACACAATACGATAAAATTTACGAGCAAGCAATTAAAGAAACAAATGCAGAAAAGGCAACAGCATTGTATCATCAATTAGATAAAATTATTATCGAAGAAGCACCTGTTGTACCTTTGTTTTATGATGAGTTGACGCGTTTCTCACATAAAAACGTTTCTGGTTTAACAAAGAATTCAATGAATTTAGTAATACTAAAGAACGCAAAATTGAATTGAAAATTATTGTTGAACCATATAATCCAAGTTGGAAAAATCAATTTGAATTTGAATGCAAAATAGTAAGTGAATTATTAATTAACTATCAACCAATAATTGAACATATTGGCAGCACTTCAATAGAAAATTGTGCTGCAAAACCAATCATAGATATTTTAATTGGTTTTAGATCAGAAAAAGATTTAAATTCAATTGTTTCTACAATGACTCTACATCAATATGTGTATTATAAATTGTATGATGAAGAAATGCCTTTCCAAAGATTTTTTGTGAAATATAAAAATCCAATTAGTCAAACTGTCTTTTCTACTGTCGAAGAAAGAAATTTGTTTTTATTGGAAAAGCATCTAGTACATATTCATTGTACCATCCATAAAAATGACTTTTGGAATCGACATGTAGCTTTTAGAAATTATTTGCAAAATCATGAAGATTATAAAATTAGATATAGCAATTTAAAACTTGAATTATCTAAACAAGAATGGAAAGATGGAAATGAATACAACGATGCAAAAAATGAACTGATAAAAGAAATTGAACAAAAAGCTCTAAATTCGTATTTATCTAAATAGAAATTTTATTTTTTTTTATTTCAGATTACTTACGACTCAAGTCTATAAAGCTATCACATGATCACCAACATAATCAACAACAAATCAACCAAACTATTTATTTTTTTAGGTGGATTTTTTATTGCCAATGCATTTATCGCAGAAGTTATTGGTGTTAAAATATTTTCTTTAGAAAATACGATTGGAATTACACCATTCAAAATTCCGTTATTTGGAACCGATTTTTCCTTCAACCTAACTGCTGGTGTTTTGTTGTGGCCAGTAGTATTTATCATGACAGATATCATCAATGAATATTACGGCGAAAAAGGAGTAAAGTTTTTGTCTTATCTAACAGTTGTTTTATTGGCTTATGCATTTTTAATGTATTATTTAGGGATAAAATTAGTTCCAGCAGGTTGGTGGCCAGCATCAAAAACAGATCAAGGTGTTCCAAATATGCAGTTAGCTTATGCTCAGGTATTTGGACAAGGCATTGCCATCATTTTGGGTTCATTGATTGCATTTTTAATTGGACAAGTAGTAGATGTGGTGATATTTCATAAAATAAAGAAATGGAGTGGTGAAAAATATATTTGGCTCAGAAGTACTGGTTCTACATTGGTTTCGCAGTTGATAGATAGTTTTGTAGTTTTATTTATTGCATTCTATTTGTATCCAAAATACATTAGTGATGCAAATGGAAAACCTTGGGCTTTTAATGTGATTATGTCTATTTGTATAGGAAATTACATTTATAAATTTATTGTTGCTGTTGTGTTAACACCTGTAATTTATATCGTTCATAATTGGATAGAAAAATATCTCGGACACGATTTAGCGAAGGAAATGAAAACTGCTGCTTTAAAAGAATAATACATTCAAAAAATTAATTTTGAATTTCATTTTCAACTACATATCTTTACCACAGAGTTTTGGTTTTCGGTCTCACCACCGAAATTAAAAGGGAAACAAGTGAAATGCTTGTACAATCCCAGTTGCTGTAAGCACACCACAATTTGTCATGCTGAATTTATTTCAGCATCTTAAAAAAAGATTCTGAAACGAGTTCAGAATGACAATTTGAATGGTACTGAATTCTACAACCACTGTTTTGTCTATCAAATCGGGAAGGTTTCAGTAAAGTGTAAGTCAGAAGACCTGCCAAAGTTTGTCAACTAAAAAATGTTCTGAGGAAACATTTCAAGTAATATGAACAGTAAATCATTTTCTCTGATTACGCTATTTGTTTTATTTCAAATAGAATTTGCAAACACCACTTTTGCAGACAGTATTCCTGTTGCCATTCCTGAAGTCATGATTCAATCTTCCAGAGAAAATTTCTATTCAACTTCAAACTTAAACTATAAAATAGACAGCTTTCAAACACATTATTATGGACAAAATTCTATCGCTGATATTTTGCAAAATTTCACACCAACACAAATAAATAGTTATGGATTTGGCGGTGCTGCTACCTTGAGTTTGCGTGGAACAGCCGATGATCAAACTTCTGTTTTTTGGAATGGTTTGAAAATTAATTCACTTACTTTAGGTTCAACAGATATTTCGCTGATACCAATAAATGCTGCAAATTCCATCCAAATTGTGACGAATGCATCGAGCGCAGTTTTAGGTAGTGGAAATTTTGGTGGTGCTATTTTGTTAAATAATAATCCAATTTTTCAAAAAGCTATTGATGTTTCAATCAGACAGGATTTTTCTTCTTTTAAAAACTTCAGAACCAATTTTTCTTTGAAAGTTGGAAATGAAAAAGTGCAGTTTTCAACATCGTCATTCTACCAAACTGCTAAAAATAATTTTCCGTTTTTTGATAAATATAAATTTAATAATCCAACGGTTTTAAATGAAAATAATGAAACGAATCAATGGGCAACTATTAATGAATTAAATTTAAAATTGAATAAAAATCAGCAA
>CALLKF010000016.1 GCA_938008535.1 uncultured Saprospirales bacterium
TTTTTAGAATAGCTTAGTCAAGTGATAAATATACGGAAAAATTCTAAATTGTTAAAATTTCTTAAAGAAAATGTGTGATTTTAATGTTAAATCTTAAACAAAACGTTTGAATTGTTCTTAGTTGTAAACAAATTTCTACAAATAAGTATTTATCTTAATAAAACAGCAGTACCTTTTAAGAATTTTTTTTCATTTTTAAAAACATCAAGATACTCTAATATCCAAACGTAAGTATCAACTGGTTGTTCAGTATTTCTGTAGAATCCATTCCAACCTAAATTTTCATTATTAGTTTGAAAAATAAGTTCATTCCAACGATTAAAAACCATGAATTTGTATTCATTAAACTCTACACAATTGCGCAATGGTAAAAATGCATCGTTTATACCATCATTGTTTGGCGAAAAGGCAGTTGGCACATAAAAATTGCATTTACAACTCTTGGTTTTTACCGATAAAGTATCGGTTGTTGTAGTGCAACCATCATAAATTTTTACATAATAAATGCCTTCTTTCTTAATAATGTAGGTGTTACGAGTGCTGTTGTCTTGCCATACATATTTTGTGTATGCTGGATAATTTAATAAAATAGATACCGAATCATCTTCACAAATCGTTTTATCATCACCTAAATTTACATTTTGCAAGGTGTCTTTTATAATTAAATTGGTTTTTATAATGCTATCACAGCCAAAAATATTGGTAAATGAATCAATATAATTTCCAGAAATACTCACATTATTTCCATTCGGCAAATGATAAATGTTTCCAGTACATATAGCAGTATCAACTATTATGTTTTGTGATGGTAAGAAAGAAATGTTAAAGTTTATAGTGCTATCGCATCCAACGCTATTAGTTAATTTCACTTCATAATTTCCTGATGAATCAACTACCTTGCTATTTGGCAATGTGAAAGTTTTGCCATTACAAAATGTTAAGGTATCATTTTTTGAAGATTTTTGAGCAACATTTATTCTTATAAATAAAATACTATCGCAGCCAATGCTGTTACGCAATGTATCTTTGAAATTTCCAGCTATAAAATATTTCCTATTATTAATCACAACTGTATCACCGTTGCAGATATTTTTTGTTAAAGAATCTTTTGATGGTTTTGAGCCATTAATAATTGTGGTATCGTAAATATCTTGCGTGCAAGAAGTTTCATCATAAATACGAACCACATAAATGGAATCGCCTAGTTGATTTATGGTTGCTGTGGTGTCGCCTGTATTCCATAAATAATGAATAGATGTTGAAGATTGTGTAATAGAAATTGCAATTTGTCCATTGTTGGTACAAGTTGCATTACGAACATTTTTGGTGAATTGCACTTCTACAATTCCTGGACAACGCAAATAACTAACTACAACGGTATCTTCAGAAACGCAACCAATTACAGTGTCTGTTAGTGTCCACAAATAAGTATATTGTCCTGGAAAGACATCGACTAATGTTGTTGTTGTTGGATTGTGAATATCCGTGAAGATTGTATTGCCAGAACTTGGATCAATTTGTTTCCAAGTGCCAATTGCATTGGATGTCGGCACATTGCCATTGAGTGTTGCACGATTTGTATCTACCGTAAAATCAATGCCTGCGTGTGATGTAACTATAGAAGCACTGAAATCAGCTACTAATAAATGTTTGGATAAATTACAGTTTAAATGATTGATAGCAACCGTAAATGAATCGTCGCCAATTGGATTTACATAAACAATTGGTGTGGTACCAAGTGTATCGCCATTTTTATTTGTCCACAAATACGTTGTATTAAAAATATCTGGTGCCATTAACTGTACTTGTCCATCACATTTTTTCTTAAATGTTGGTTCAAAATTTACACTCAATACTTCGGTCGAATAATCTATAGAAATACCACATGCATCACTTACTCTAAATTGCGTGGTGCCAAGTGGCAAGTTGTTATAAATGACAAAAGATGAATCAGTGACAACGGTTGGAATAGAAGTGCCGATAACATCAAAAGTATAGGGTGGCAAACCACCAACAACGGTTGCTTTTACGGAAGAATTGTTGCCGTTACAAATTAAGCCATACGTTGCTGTCAATCTTGGTCGTGTATAAAATGGCGTAAAAACAGTATCAGCAAAATAATTGCAATTTTGATTTCCTTTAAAATAAACACCATAAAAAGTTCCATTTTTTAAATTATCGAAATAGCCAGTTACACTATATATTAAAGGGTTTGTTGTGCCAATTTCTTGTACATTGTAATCAATAATTGGGGGATTGCAAACTGCAAAATAATATTGTCTGCCAAGTCCATTTACATATGCAGTATCTGTTTTATAAGATGCTTGTATGGTTCCATTTTTTGGACAACTTGAATTGACGTCTACATTAAATGTGTAGTAATTGGGTAAGTATATATTCTGTACATTACAACCACTTTTTAATACATACATACCAGAATCTAATCCTAAAAATAAATTATTGCTCGTTAAATTAACTCCATTTCCAGTTAAATTATAAAATGCACCAGTTGGATTTGTTGTTATTGCAACTTGCCACGCAAACTTGCATTTTGTGCCAACTATTTTTACAGATGGCGTGATGCAAAATCGCAATGTATCTTTAAGTGTGGTGTTCTTTATATACCGAATCGTATCTGTATTGCATCCATTAGATTCACCAAAAACCCAATAAGCATTTGGTGGAATCAATGAAAATACACCATTGTTATCCGTTGCTAAAACATTAAAAAGTGAGTCGGTAATTTTTATTAAAACAGATGCAGCATATTGTGGTGTTTCACCTTTTGAACAAATAATATTTTGTGTTACCGAAATACCTGCAGTTAAAACATCGCAAGAATTTTGAAACGTATTAATTTTTAAATTTATAGGATTGATAAAATCTAATAAAATGGTATCACAAAGTGTATCGCGTAATTTAACTTGATAACAACTGCTATTATTAATATTGAAAATTCCAACGGTATTTTGTTCTAATAGTACACCATTTTTATCATACAACATGAAAACCATATCAGTATCTAATTTACAATCTTTAAAAACTTTATACACGATTCTGTCGCATGCTTGCTTTTTTTCTATCTTATAAATTTTATAACATCTTCTATTGTATGTAAATTGTCCATTTATTTCATCACCACAAGCATTGGTTACTTTAAAAGTGTAATTTCCATTTTGCAAATTATGTAATAAAACAAAACTAGTGTCGTTTGCTATGGTTGATATATCTGTAACATCGAAAGCTGTAGGACCTGAAGTTGATTGATAACGTGTTGGTTGAAACGCAGTATAATGTTGATAGTTTACACTATAACCAGTTGTAATAGAAACGTCACCACGAATGCAAATTGAAGTGTCTATTCTAATTATTTTAGGTTTACTAATAACAATGGTAGTTTTGTTTCCGCAACTGTCAATAATGCCTGCAACTATTGAATCTTGTGTGTTAGGTATATTTGTAATAGTTGGCGTATTGCTGATAATGTCATTCGCAATATATTTGTAGGGAATTCCACTACCACCAGTTACATTTCCTAAAGTTATTGTATGGTCTTTGAAATTTACACATAAAATATCAAAAGAAAAATCTGGCGAAGGACATACCAAAAAAGTATTTTCTACATTACAAACATCTTTTACTTTTACAGAAATATTTTTGTTACAAATTCCAATTCCAGTAAAATTGCCTGAGCTATTGTTTTGAGAATAACCAGTACCTGATGCACTATACGTATAACCACCATTTCCACCAGAAATAGAATTAAGTGTAATAGATTTTATGTTGCCAGTTTGGTTGCAACTGAAGTTGGCATTGATCACTACAGGGTTCATTACCACGTTTTCAGAATAAAAATTTGAACAGCTATCGTACACTCTAAAAATATAATTACCAGGTTCAAAACAGTTAAATACATTTGTATCTGTCAACGGTCTGTATGTAAGACCATTATCTTTCGAATAGGTATATAAATAAGGTGGTTTGCCGTTAATAGCATTTACTGTTAAAGTAGATTGATTTTGAGAATAACTCAAGGTTAATGGCGTATAGTTACCATTGATGGTAGCAGGATTTTGTGCAGTAAAATTATTCTTATCAGTTATGCGAATAGTGTAGGTGCCAGGTGGTAAGTTATTAAAAACAGCAGCATTTTGAGCTGGTCGAATAATACCTGTTGTACTAGAAATAATTTGATATAAAAACGGTGCAGTTCCACTTGTTGGTGTTACTGTTATGGAACCATTGGAACTACAGGTAGAAATAGTGGTAGATGTGGTAAAACTCGTTTGCGCTTTACTACCCAAATACAGAAATGTAAAAAATAAGAAAAATAAATTACGCTTCATTTACATTCAAATTTAAAGAAAAGAATGCATATTTTGTAAAATTTCTAATGCAGTTTTATTTATTAGTATTTTGTTCAATATGATTAATTATATTTTACTTTTCTTTCAACTCGCAAATTGCATCAGAAAAATATACCGACATGAAATAAAATTTATATCAATCGTTTTAATCATTATTGTAGATTTAATTCTACTTGAAGTTCTAAACAAAAAGCTATTTTTATTGTAATATTGAGAACTTAATTTAATCTACATAAAATGACAAAAGAAGCAAGCATTTTCAATGAAATAGTAAACAATCGCAGGTCTATAAGAATATACGATGATAAAATTCCTTTTGATGAAAGCGCTGTTGCCAGAAGTTTAGAGCGTGCTATTTTATCGCCGAATTCTAGCAACCTTCAACTTTGGGAATTTTACAGAGTAAAAACAAAAGCAAAAAAAGATGAATTAGCAAAATATTGTCTTGGACAAAACGCAGCAAAAACAGCCAACGAGTTAATTGTTTTTGTAGCTCGAAAAGACAAATGGAAACAACATGCAGAATTTGTATTAAATGAAGCTAAAAAAGCGTTCCCAGCAAAACTTGGAAAACGAGAAAAATTAGTCATCGACTATTATTCTAAAATTATTCCAACTTTATATTTTTCCGATCCTGTTGATTTAACTGGTAGTTTGAAATCAATTGTTTCTACAGTTGGTGGTGCATTTCAGCCAATTCCAAGAGAAGTAACTGCAACCGATATGCGTATTGTAGTTCATAAAAGTGTGGCACTGGCAGCGCAAACATTTATGCTAAGCATGAAAGCAGAAGGTTATGATTCTTGTCCAATGGAAGGTTTTGACAGTAGAAGAGTAAAGAAATTTTTAGGGTTGCCACGTGCAGCAGAAATTAATATGATTATATCAGTAGGAACTGCAAAACCTGAAGGCGTTTATGGAGAACGCGTGCGAATTCCGAAAGAAGAAGTTATATTTGAGCTTTAAAGATGTATGAATTATGATTTAAGTTTTGACTCATCACTCATCACTCATCACTCACAACTCATCACTCATAATGGAACCACTCATCAAAGGCATTATTTCAGGAATTACGGTCAGTTTTATGATTGGACCGATTTTTTTTGCCTTGATGGAACTGACGATTTCTAAAGGTTGGCGTTGTGGTTTTTTCTATGTATTAGGAGTTTTGATAAGTGATGTGGTGCTGATTT
Source organism: uncultured Saprospirales bacterium (assembly GCA_938008535.1). GTDB lineage: Bacteria > Bacteroidota > Bacteroidia > Chitinophagales > JADIYW01 > JADJSS01. The sequence goes on from CALLKF010000016.1 coordinate 5,561, forward strand.
ACGCTGTAGAAACTATATTGGTGCAGTTTCCATTTGATAACATAAAATCGCATGTTGGTTTAGTTGGTGGAATTTTATTAATCATTTTTGGTCTTGTTACTTTTTTTGCAAAAGCATCAATGCAATCTGCTGATATCACGAATATTAAAACGCTGTTGCAGTCTTTTTTTAAAGGTGTCACGATTAATGTACTGAATCCGTTTGTTACAATTTGGTGGATTACGATGTATTCAACAATTACGATTGCTTACGAAGTTGTTTTAGATAAATTTCTGTTTTACTTTGGTGTTTTGCTGATGGTATTTTTGTTCGATTTATTAAAAATACGGTTCTCTTATTATTTAAAGCAAAAACTAACTGCCGATAACTTAATAGTAGTAAAAAAAGTAGTAGGCGTGTGCCTGCTGGTATTTGGTGTGGTGATGATAGTTAGAGTTGGGTTTGATTGAGTATCTATTTGCTATGAGAGATATTCTCTTAGCCATTGTTGGTTTTCAACCAACAATCTGCCTACTCAAAGCGAATACGTTAAGGACAATGGTCGTTGGTTACAAACCAACGAAGGCGAGTAGAGTTACGCATAACGGATTAGGGCTTTGCGTAGTAGCCCTTAGTAGAAACTTAAAATTAACCACGACACTTGATAGGGCTATTACGCAAAACCCTTGTTATGTGCCGTTTTTATTTAGATTATGACGAAAAAAGAAGAAAGAATATTTGAAAAAGTCCAAGAAGCGATATTGGTTGAATGTTCAATACAATGCCAAAAGTGTAAAAAGGTAAAGCAAGATTATAATACAGACGATTATTACTTTGCTGAAAAACTAATCAGAGAAGGTTGGACTTTCAAGCGGGATAGAATTTTGTGTGGTGAGTGTTCCTAAAATGGCACATAACGGACAGGTATTGCTGCAGGTGGGGAATTCATTGAACGTCCAGCCCGGAACCGCTGCCCAATAAAGATTTAAAAGTACAAGATAACAACTAAAAGCCCAACAGAATTCCGTCCGCCGAAACCGCTGCTGATAGCGAACTACAGCCGAGGATAACAACGTCCAGCCCCACTTGCAGCAATACCCATGTTACCTGCTGTGTTTCGTCAGGCGTATTTGCAATTCATTTTGACAATTTACTTCGGTTGAAAATCTTTATGACCACATTGCCATAATAAAAAGAAAAGCATTTGTAACTCTTTTCTATCTCGTTCAATCGGCGATGCCTCATTGCCATTTCCAACATGACCACCTTCAAAATTGGTGTAGAGTAAAATGGGCTTGCCTGACGTACTATTGGCTTGTAATGTTGCTGCCATTTTGCCTGGCATCCAAGATGGTACTCTTGCATCGTTAAAACCTGTTGTAAAATAAACAGCAGGATATTTTGTATTGGGCTTTACATGAATTACAGCATCCATTTCTATAACGCCTTTCATTTCAGATTCTATTTCGGGGTTACCAAATTCAGGGTAGTTGCTTATTAGATTTGGCCAAGCTTTACTTCTTATTAAATTTACGGTACCAGCTTGTATGGTAGCTGCTGCAAACAGATCGGGGCGTTCGGTAATTGTTCTGCCAATTAATACGCCACCTGCACTTCCACCAAAGCAACTAAGTTTTGAGGGTTGTGTATATTTGTTTTTAATAAGGTATTCAGCACAGGCAATAAAATCTTTCCAGCTATTGGGCTTGTTTTCTTTCATACCGGCTTGATGCCATGCTTCTCCTTTTTCGCCACCGCCTCGTACATAAGCATGCACCAGCACTATACCACGCTGAACTAACGGTTGGTTAATAACGTTGTATTCGTTAAAGAAGTTGTCTCTTGCTACAGCCATAGTTCCGTAAGCACCATAACCGTATAATATACAAACATTATTGCCATCTAATTTCGTATTTTTATTTCTCATAATACTCATTGGCACCAATGTACCGTCGTAAGATGGAACTTCAATCAATTCGCTCACAACATCATCGCTATTTTCAATAATTTTTTGACTGTGGTATGCCCAAAAATCGTCATTAATTAATTTATTGTTTGCAATATTTAATAAAAAATTGCTTTTGGGTTTGTTTAAAGATTTCCTTATAAAAATACATTCATCCGTTTTTATACCCATTGTTGAAATGCTATATCTATCAAAATCTTTAATAGCCGACACATTTATTTCTTTCCCTGTTTTTTTATCAATAAAAATAGTTTTGTTGATAAATCCGTACTTGGAATAATTAACAAGTATGTAAGATTTAGTTTCATCTATATTTTCCAAATGCCAGATACTATCTTCAGGAAAAATAATTTTGGCATTGGCAAAATCGGGATTGTTATAATTTGTGTATCGAAGACTTTTAAATCCTTTGCCTTTTGTAGAAACAAAATAATAGCCATTAGGTGTTTCTTTTATATCTGTTATGGAGTCTTTCTTGGAATACAGTATTTTCCATTGCTTTGTTGGAGTCAATAATTCGGTATTGTTTTTATAATATACATTGCAATAGTCAAATTCAAACCCTGAATTTGGCTTGCAATAAATTCTTTTTGAACTATTATTTGAATACACCCAAGCATAATAAGCATTACTAATTTTCTTTTCAATAATGTTTCTAATTCTTTCATCCATAATAGTTTTATCGGTAGTATTGCTTGTAAAAAGTGTATGGTATTTCAACACATCATTTTCTCTGGCATTAGGTGCTGTACGGTCGCCAGTGTTGTAGCCATAAATAAAACCTTTACTATCTGCAGTCCAATTAATAGTCCATGCGTTGCAATGCGGAATGCTGTCTTTTAGCCATTTTTTGTTTGCAATATCATATACTTGTAGAAAAGGGTATTCTTCACCATTTTTGTCAAAAGCAGCAATAAAATATTTATCATCTGGCGAAAATTCAAGAGCCCATAAAGTGTACCTCATATTCGAATGAATTTTCCATGTGTCGAAAACTAAATGCTCGGTAGTATCGTTTATAGTTTTGTAAAATAGTTGATCTGAAAGTTGGTCTATTCCGTCCTTAAAATAATAGTATCGTGTAGCAGTTTTATAATTAGCCTCCCGATGCCATCTTTTTGTTTCATAAATACGCTGTAATTGACCCAGCAAGCTATCTACGCCATCAAGTATGTCCATTCTGCTATCGGAAAATTCTTTTTGTGCTTTAAACCACTTGATTACAGTACTGTCTTTTAGGTTTTCTAACCATCGGTAGGGGTCTTTGTATGTTACGCCAAAATAAGTGTCAGTACTGTCGACTGTTTTGGTAGCAGGATAATTGTTTTGTGCTTTAGAAGAAACACAAATCACTAAAAATAATAGGCTTGGTAAAATAATTCTTGTCATACTTTTTTGAATTTTAGAGAGTGTCCAATAACATAGCAGGTAACTCTCAAATATACGCAACGTAACTCATTATCCAAATATTTAAATAAAGTATT
>CALLKF010000017.1 GCA_938008535.1 uncultured Saprospirales bacterium
GAAAATTTGATAAAGATACGTACAAAGTATCTGGTGGTTTGCACGGTGTTGGTGTTTCGTGCGTAAATGCATTGTCAAGTTATTTATTAGTAACCGTTCAGCGCGATGGCAAAAAATATCAACAAGAATATAGCATTGGCGTTCCAAAATATCCTGTAAAAGAAATTGGAACTTCTGATAAACATGGAACAACGGTTCATTTTAAACCAGACGCAACTATTTTCACAGTACACGAATACAACTATGATACATTGGCTGCTCGTATGCGCGAATTATCTTACTTAAATCGAGGCATCAGCATTACTATTTCTGACGATAGAAATAAAGACGAAAATGGCGAACCATTTACCGAACATTTTTTATCAGAAGGTGGTTTATCTGAGTTTGTACAGTTTTTAGATAAAACACGTCAGCCATTAATTCCTGATCCAATTTATATGGAAGGAACAAGAGATAATGTAGTGGTTGAAGTTGCTTTTCAATACAATGATTCTTACAACGAAAATATTCACTCGTATGTAAACAATATCAACACGATTGAAGGTGGCACGCATGTAGTTGGTTTTCGTCGTGCGCTAACGCGTGTTTTCAAAACTTGGGCAACTAAAAATGATTTGTTCAAGAATTTAAAAGTAGAAATTAGTGGTGAAGATTTTCGTGAAGGTATAACTTGTTTAGTTTCAGTAAAAGTTCCTGAACCATCTTTTGAAGGACAAACTAAAACAAAATTAGGTAACTCAGAAGTAGATGGAATTGTAGCAGGAATTGTTGGCGAAAAATTAGAATATTATTTAGAAGAAAATCCGAAAGAAGCCAAAACCATAGTAAACAAAGTAATTTTGGCTGCCACAGCGCGTATGGCAGCAAAAAAAGCACGCGAATTAGTACAACGTAAAAGTGTATTAGGTGGCGCTGGTTTACCAGGAAAACTTTCAGATTGTGCCGATAAAGATCCAACGGTTTGCGAATTATTTTTAGTCGAAGGTGACTCAGCAGGTGGTACGGCAAAACAAGGCAGAAACCGCGCTTTTCAGGCAATTTTACCATTAAGAGGAAAAATCTTAAATGTAGAAAAAGCGATGGAACACAAAATCTATGAAAACGAAGAGATTAAAAATATTTTTACAGCTTTAGGCGTCACCAAAGGAGTTGAAGGCGATGATAAAGCATTAAATATTTCAAAATTGCGTTACCACAAAATAGTCATCATGTGTGACGCCGACGTAGATGGTAGCCACATTACTACTTTAATTTTAACGTTCTTTTTCCGTCACATGAAAGAAATGATTGAAAACGGATACATTTATATTGCGTCACCACCATTGTATTTAGTGAAAAAAGGCAACAAACAACACTATGCATGGAACGATGAAGAACGTAAAAAATACATCAAAGAATTAGCTGGCGATGGCAAAGAAGATAGCGTACATACTCAACGTTATAAAGGTTTAGGTGAAATGAATGCGGAACAATTATGGGAAACTACTTTAAATCCGGACACCAGAACATTCAGACAAATCACGATTGATAATGCTGCTGAAGCAGATCATGTTTTCTCTATGTTAATGGGTGATGAAGTGCCACCACGCAGAGAATTTATCGAAGCGCACGCAAAATATGCGAAGATTGATGTGTAGGAAAGTCGTGAGTTAAGAGTCGTAAGTTATAAGTAAAAAATCCGTTCAATATTGAACGGATTTTTTATATGCTGAATTATTTTTGTTTTGTATTTTTATAAAATGAAAGAAACACCAAAAGCATTTAAGATCTTATTTTTCAGCTGTATTTTATTTTTAGTGGCAACCGGCGTTGGCATGCTATATTTTCCAGGCGGAACCATCCTGGATCACAACACAAAAGGGTACAGTTTTTTTAATAATTTCTTTTCGGAATTAGGCAGATGGCGCACGCACAACGGCGAAACAAAATGGATTTCTTTCTTTGGGTTTGAAATTGCATTATTATTTCATGCATTTGCCATGTTTTATTTCAATATCTTTTTTTTAAAAGAAACAAAAAGTATTCGACTCAACCAAACAGCACACTTTATTGCATTAATTAGTGGCTCTTTATTTCCGTTTTTATTAGCTGGCATTGCATTAACACCTTGTGATTTATATTTGCCGTATCACATGGATTTTGTGTACGCTGGTTTTGGAATGTTGATTCCATTGAGTTTTTCCTATACTATTTTAATTCGAAAACACCATTTATTGCCTAATAAATATGGTAATTTAATGCTAACCATTGTTGTTGCAATTGCATTTTATATTTTGTTGATGAAATTTGGTCCAAGTCCAAGACAAGTACCTTATGTGCAACAAACTGCACAAAAATTAATTGTTTACTCAATGATTTTTACGTTGTTGTATTTGTCGATTGGTTGCTTAAAGCACTTGCATATTCCAACAGAAAAAGAAATCCAAGATACTGAAAAAGTAAGTTAAATTATACTGTTTCATCATTAAATATCTTATCTTTTGGATAGAATGCATTTCACAATATTGTGTATCTTTAATCAATAAAACAAATCATATGTCAACAATAAAAAATGCCAATGTATTGGTTACTGGTGGTGCTAACGGTATCGGAAAATTAATGGGTTTGAAATGCCTGCAAGAAGGTGCTGCCAATCTCATAATTTGGGACATTAATGAAGAAAATCTTTTTAAAACACAAAAAGAATTTAATTCAAAAGGATACAACAATGTGCACACGTATGTGGTAGATGTTTCGAATGTAAATGATATTGAACGCAATGCAACCGAAGTGTTATTAGAAATTGGAAACGTAGATATGTTATTTAATAATGCAGGAATTGTTGCTGGAAAAAAATCATTCTGGGAACACACTGCTAAAGATATTGAAAAGACATTAAGCATTAACATAAGTGGTGTGATGAATGTAACACGCGTATTTATTCAAGATATGATTAAACAACGAAAAGGACACATCATCAATATTGCATCTGCATCTGGTTTAATTCCATTGCCAAAAGGTTCGGTTTATGCTTCCAGTAAATGGGCCGTGCTCGGTTGGAGTGAAAGTTTGAGAATGGAATTTGAATTGGAAGGAAAAGATTTACATGTAACTACGGTTTGCCCAAGTTTTATTGACACAGGTATGTTTAAAGGTGTAAAAGCACCGTTATTATTTCCATTATTGCAACCAGATGATGTGGTTACAAAAATTATCAAAGCAGTAAAAAATAACGACCATATTTTAATGATGCCAGAAAACGTAAATATTGTTCCATTTTTAAAAGGTGTTTTTCCTGGAAAAATATTTGATAAAGTGGCTGGATTTTTAGGCGTTTATTCATCTATGAATAGCTTTGAAGGCAGACCTGAAAACGAACGTGTTCCTGAAAAAAAGACTAAAGCGAAATAATAATTCTTAAATGTTTTTTATTAGAACATTTTTATAAATAAAAAATAATGGCTACCAAAACTGAAACCAAATCAATTATAGCTCAAACTATTCAGCAACAACGCAACTTTTTTGAAAGCGGCGCAACACGAAATATAGATTTCAGAATTGAACAATTAAAGAAATTTAAAAAAGCAATTCAAGAGAACGAAGACAATATTTATGCTGCACTCAATGCTGATTTTAAAAAATCAAAATTTGAAACTTTTGCTACAGAAATTGGAATTCTATATGAAGAAATTTCGTGCATGTTGAAGAATATCAAAAAATGGGCAACACCACAATTGGTTACAGATACCATTGCTAATTTTCCTTCTAAAAATTATATTTATCCAGATCCATACGGTATTTGTTTAGTAATTGGTGCATGGAATTATCCGTTGCAACTAACGCTTGCACCAATAATTGGCGCGATGGCTGCAGGCAATACTTGCATCATCAAACCACCGCGAGCAGCATTGAATACTTATCACATCATACAAAAAATAATTGCTGAAACATTTAATGAAGAATACATTGCGGTTCTGGGTGAACATTCAGATAATACAGAAATGTTGACCTATAGATACGATTATATTTTCTTTACTGGTGGTGTTGAAATTGGAAAAACCATTGCGCGTGCAGCTGCAGAATTTTTAACACCAACAACGTTAGAATTAGGTGGAAAAAGTCCATGTGTAGTAGATAAAAATGCAGATATAGAAGTAGCTGCAAGACGTGTGGCTTGGGGCAAGTTTTTAAATGGTGGACAAACTTGTGTAGCACCAGATTATTTATTGTTGCACGAAGAGGTGAAAGAAAAATTTTATCAATTTTTTACTAAAAGTGTGAAAGATTTTTATGGTAACAATCCGCAAGATAGTGCCGATTATCCTAGAATTATAAATGACAGACATTTTGATAGATTAGCTGCATTATTAAAAGATGGAAACATTATTGTTGGCGGACAAACAGATCACGACACGCGTTACATTGCACCAACCATGATAGAAATTGATTCGTTAGAACATCCGTTGATGAACGATGAAATCTTTGGACCAATTTTACCTGTGTTGCTGATTAACGATGTGGATGAAGCGATATCCATTATCAAACAATTTGAAAAACCGTTAGCATTTTATTTATTTAGCAATAATTACAATACACAACAAAAATTCTTAAACACTATACAATTTGGTGGCGGTTGCATTAATGATACCGTTTCGCATTTTGTGAATGATGGCTTGCCGTTTGGTGGTGTTGGCAATAGTGGTGTTGGCGCGTACCATGGTAAATTTAGTTTCGATACGTTTACTCATTTTAAAGGTGTTTGCCATAAAGTTACTTGGCCAGATGTGCCTTTACGCTATCCACCATACAATGGAAAATTAGGCATAGTGAAACAAGTGATGCGATAATTTATTATTTTTATAAAAAATTATGCATGGCTACTGATATTAAAAACATTGAAGGATTAACTGTTGATGATATCAACAAAGAATTAGACCGAGGCGCAAAATTTATCTATTTCAGTTATACTATTTCTATACTCGTAATGACATTCAGACGTTCGTCATCTATCTATTTTGTTAGTGGTGGCGAAAGTCATTGGTCGTATAGCTGGAAATATACTTTAATATCATTATTGTTTGGTTGGTGGGGAATTCCTTGGGGTTTTATTTACACACCGATGAGTATAATATCTAACATAAGTGGTGGAAAAGATGTAACACAAAGTGTACTCGGACATTTTAACGCCAACACACAACAAACTGATTTTGATATTGCACCTGAGAAATAGTTTTATTCTAAATTGTAATCATTATTTTTAGCAATGATTGTTTTAATAATTCTTGCTACATTCTTATCGTTTCTTCATTGCTATGAATCTTCAAAAAATATTCGAGAATCTATTCTCGAAACATTTTTGTTTTTTCCTTTATCGATTTTTATAATTACTGAAATTCTTTCTTGCTTCAATGCTCTTACACATACAAATATTGTTGGTGTTTGGTTGATTCTTGATATCTTATTTTTTATTTATAAACTAAAAAACATAAAATCAATTTGCAGCGATTTATTAATTGATATTAAACACATTATCCATAATAACAAAGTAATTAGCGCTATAATTTTTTCTATTTTAATTCCATTAGCGTTTCTATGTTATTTCGTTCCACCAAATAATAATGATTCGATGCTATATCATATGGCACGCATTCCATTTTGGATTTTTAATAAAAATGTAAACTTTTTTCCAACAATGGTTGGCATGCAATTGTATTACAATCCATTGGCTGAATACCAAATTTTACATCTAGAATTACTAACGAATACAGTTCATTATGCAAATTTTGTACAATTATTTGCCATGCTTGGAAGCTGTATTGCAGTTTCGTTGATTGTAAAAAAAATGAATGGAAATAAGCAATTACAACTCATTGGATTTTTATTAACGCTGACTTTGCCGGTTGGAATTTTTCAAGCAACATCTACACAAAATGATTTTGTAGTTGGTTTCTTTATGATAACTGCATTCTATTATTTAATCAAACTTTTTTACGATGCGCTTGATTACAGAACAATAGTATTATTTGGCATTTCGATGGCTTTATGTGGTTTAACAAAGTTTTCTGGTTGGATATTTTTGTTTCCTTTTTTAGTGTATTATTTCATTAAGTGTGTTTTAAAATATAAGCAAGTTTTTATAACAAAAATGCTGCTAGTTAGTGTTATAAATATTGTTTTGTTTTTACCATTCATCATTAGAAACATGCAAACATTTGATTCGCCATTAGGTGCGAAAAATAAAACTGAATTATCGAGTAATTTGCAAAATGATGATTTTACATTTAAACAAATCTCATCCAATACTATTAAGCATGTAGCCATTTTATCTATTGTTCCGATAAATAAAATAAATAAAATAAGTTCAAAAATAGTTTTCAAAATTCATACAATTTTAGGTTGGAAAATCAATCCGGAAAAAGATGTAAAATTCGGAAATTCTTTTTCAAACAGATTTGTATTACACGAAGATACGGTCACGAATTTTATTCCATTTCTATTGTTTTTATTTTCTGTTTTTTTGTTGATGTATTATAGAAACAAAACCGCGATACTTTATTTTTTATTTTTGATAATTGGATTGGTTTTATTTTCTGCATTTCTGCGTTGGCAAGTTTGGAATGGTCGTTTGTTTTTACCTTGGTTTTTATTTCTGATTCCTTACTTAGTTTTAGTGTATAAAAATTGGTTTGCAAACAAACTGTTTTCTAGTGCAATTTTATCTGCATCAATTTTATTCGCATTTGTATGTGTTTTCTTAAATCCAAGCAAATCCATTATTCCAATAAAAAAAGGAAATAGTTTGCCATCATTTTTATCAAATTATGATTTAGAAATCATACAAAAAAATTCGCCTATTTTATTACCAACTATCGAAAAACAGTATAAGCTAGTTGAAAACACTGACTTAAAATTATTAGTATTTAACAGAGATTTTAATGCAGCTATTTCTTTTAAAGATTCGTTGACAAGTGCACTTAATTTACCAAAAGAAAAAAATAGTATCTATTCAAAAAGCTATACAGAACGAATGTATTGGATGGATTTGACGATTTATCAAATGATGCAAAATCTTTCTTTAAAAATAGATACAAAAAATGCAAACATAGGAATGGCAATTGTTCGTGGCACAAATGAATATTGCATTGAATATTTTTTGTTACATAATTGCGCGAACGTAAAATCAATTAATAATGTTTCATTTCCAAGTGTTTTGATGAATTTGCCAAATACTAAAAAAGATTTTCCTTATCAATATCTAATTACAAATAATCTAGAAGTTATTCATTTAATCAAAAAAGATGAGATTGAATTTATGTATGATTTTGGAATGATTCGTTTGTATAAATTCAAAACTATTCAATATAAAAAATATATTGTTACAGATTTATTTAATGAAGTAACCAAAAAATTTTAGTTACTATAACTAATATAGCCAAACGAATATGGTGCAATTTGCACCGCTTTGTTCGTTAAAACTCTATTGACTAATTTTGCTGCATTTAATTTTGAAACATATTCATTTTCAAATTGCGTTTTTCCAGCAGCACTGTATGGGAAATCTGCTTCCATAGCCACAAAATTTCCAGCAGATTTAGTACTTGCATTCACATTCAACGTAATATTTTTATTAGAGTGATTGACAAAATGTAAATATACTTTGTTATCATCTTTATTTAAGAATGTAAAACAAGTAAATTGTTTTAACGCATCTTTATCGTCGCTTGTAACTGTTTCAGTTGCTCTGAATGAATTTGCCGAAAGTGTATTCGTTAAAAATTGAAATGCATAATATTCATATGTCGTTTTATTTCTGCCAATGGTTTTAAATGGTTTTATTTTTCCATTTCCGAATGTAATTAAACCACCAAGTGCATGTAAATTTGTCAACTCTATATAGTTATTCGTTTTAGAATTTATATCTAGAACAGAAAGAAAAAAATCGCTTACATACGCACCTTGCACAAAAGTATTTTCTAACATTGGCAAATTTCCAACATTCCATTCTGTTATCCATAATTTTTTATTTGAATCAAAAAATGGTTTTAAATTTGAAGATTCATTTTCAATGAACCCATTTTTTGTTGGCATTAAGTAGGCATTGTTTTTAATATAAACGCTGTCAAAAAAAGGTGTGTCATCACATGTTTTACAACCATTATACGTGTGCCAAACATAACCATCAAAGAAATTTTCTTTACCTAGCTGTTGATTCCATTCACGCATAAATTTACTGCGTGAATCCATTGCAGTTAGAGTATTTGGGTCACCACCAACCACTGCAACACGCAATTCAGGATATTTTTTTCGCAAATCGATAGCCGTTTGTTTTATTTTTTTTATGTAAGCGTAAACATCTGGAAATAGCTTTCGATAACCCATTAAATTATATTCATTTCCTAATTCAACACCATACAATGGAATATTATTTTTCTTCAATTCGTCTATCACAAAACAAAATTCATCAAAGTTTCCATACTGTAAATTAGCGCAATAAACTACGCCACAATTAGTCGCTTTGCACATACGAATCAAATTGAATAAAATATTTTCGCTTCGTTTACTTTGTAAGTTGTACAATGCGTAACCAGCTTTTCCTAAACTTTCTGTGGTTTTAAAACCATATACAGGCAAATTTGGATGATACCAATTAGCAACGGTACCACCTGGAAATCGTAGAGATGCAGGTTTTAAATCGCGTAACAATTGTACAAACCCAGAATCTTTATCTAATTCTTCTGCAAATGCAAATCCTATATTAATACCAAAAATGGTACGGTTTATTTTTATTGGATTAGAAATATTTGGTGTGATGTTAATTGTTGCCGTTGGTATTGTGCTACTTTTTAAAATCAAATTATTCACTTTCTTTTTGTCGTTTGATAAGCAAACGCGCAATACAAAAAGTGCAATGATAAATATGAAGGCAATTTTTAGATTCTTTTTCATGTGTATAAAATTTAAAAAGTTGGAATATTATTTTAACTACATAGAAACAAAAGAAATTATTAGATAGCTAAAAACGGAATTGCAATTTATTACGAAAATCAAGAACAACAGAGATTGTAAGCTTTGCTTAAAACTATGATTAACTACTATAACCTATAATTTATTGCAAATTTCATGCTTGCTTTTTCTATGAATCTATATGGTTAAAAAAAATCTTTTTATTTTTGAATTTTGGCATTTGGATTGATGGCAACTGCTTTTAAGTATTGTTGTTCTTTGGCTCGATAATATTCTACAATTAAGAAAAACAAGATGAATCCAAATCCACCTGAATAAATTGCTCCACCAAATAATGATTGTATAAATATGGAACAAATCCCTAACAAACCAGTATTAAAATATATATTTCTTTTGTAAACCTGCATTTTATAGGCAACATATATTGGATATAAGAATACTGAATTTATTACAAGAACACCTACAATTCCATTTGATAGTAAACCACCAACAATACCAATATCACCTAATGTAACATTACCTACTTCTAACATCATGACTAATTTTTTAGGACAACCAATTCCAAAGAAAATATGTGTAGGATGTCGTAAAAAGTAATTATAAACGGCCGCCATTTCTTCCCAACGTACATCTGCAGATCCTTCACCTGTTTTTTGTCCCAATAAAAATTTAGCAAAAACAATATACATGTCAGCAGTAAATTTCAATGCTTCTGGATAAACGAAATAAAGTACCAAACAAATAAATCCAATAATTCCACCCATTTGAAGTAATTTTTTTGCTGTCTGATGCCATTTCAATACCACAAACATGTACAAAAACAAGGGTATCATTTCTGAGATAAATTCACTTCGTCCTTTGTCAACAAACACTTGATAAGCACATAAGATTAAAAAAGCAAAAAGACCTGTGAACTTATCATTTAAAATGTACTCTAAAAAATAATACACCATGCCAAACATTAAAAAACTACTTGAAAATCTAAAGATATAACCACCTTTAACTGGATTATAACCGACCAATCCTTCTGAAGAACCATCTGAAAATGTGGCTGGATTTACTGTAAATGAAATATAAGAGTAAAATAACAAAGTAAACCAACACAATACTACATTGGCTAATATATATTGCTTAATAGTTAATTTATTTATTCGAATTAAATAATAAATAAAGCTGGAAGACGTAACAAATAAAGAGCCAGCAAGCCTGTACATAGCTTTCATTAATGGCTGATCAAGTGTATAGTGCACAGTGAGTGCATTATAAACAGGTACCAACATAAACAACATCACCACCAAATCAACTCTGTTTATTTGCTTTAGTGCAAATATTTTATAATAGTAATATACTATACTAGAGATTAAAACAAATGGCAACCCAATTGACATTAATGCGCTTACAAAAGAGAGCGATTTGAATTGATACAACACATTGCTATTAAACAATAGCGCATAGATAAAATATCCAAATATTTTTACTTCATAAAATGGCTGATCACGTGTATATAAAGGTTTTGAAGGCAAACTCAATTATTCTTTTTAATTAGAAGATAAGGTACGAAATTACCTGTTTTTTGTTTAAAATAACCATACTTTTCTGGCTGATTTAGCATTTCTGTAAAAACACTATCGTTTTTAACTTTTTTTAGTGCTAATAATGTAGGTGTAATGTAAATAATATCTATTTTTTTGACAGCAATGAAATTACTTAATACTACATCTTTATCATAAACAAATTCTTGATTATAATTTATAAAATTAGTTGGCATTAAATTGGTCATGCTACCTTCAGCGTCTAAAATGGATGTTTTCTTATTTAATGGAAAATTTTTTCTAATATATTTTATGGTAATTGCATTACAATTACTGTCTTCTTGTCTGAATAAATTATAATATTTAAAGTCTTCTGCTGCTGGTGTTACATAAAACCAAACAAATGATAGAACTACAATTTTTTGCATTGGCTTATCAATCTCAATATTAAAAGAAGAAAATATAAGTGCGAATAAAAGCATCAAAAATGGAACTTGTAATAAAATATAATGATGTCTAGGATATGCATATATACAGATAAAAACTGTTGGTGCTAATACTAAAAACAGCATAAAAAGCGTAAATAAATTTGCTTTAATTAAAATTAAAAAACGTTTGAAAAAATATTTTGCAGTGGCACCAAAAGATAGATAAATGATTAAAAACATCGCACCAACCATTAAACACAACCAATGAAAGTCTTTTGTAAAAACTGGAAAAAAGAAACTAACCACCACTTTTCCAGTCAATAAAATATAGTGTTTAAAATTAAAAAAAATATGGTGAAAGAAAACTTCTGGATTGGAATGAATAATGGTGCTCAATGAAGAAACATTTGAAAAATATTGTTTGTTTGTTTCATTAAACTCTAGCCAGAATGGCGATTGGTCGTTTTTCCAAACGGCTGCATTCCAAGCAAAATGTTGCAAAAAAACGCGTAGACTTCGAGCTGAATCTCCATTGTTTAAAGGTGTTTTAAAAAAAATAAATATAAAAATAAAACAACCAATCAACATAAACAAAACGCCAATTTCTGCTCTTGTGATTTTCTTAATTTTCACCAAAAATAAAACAATGGTAAATCCAAAACATACGATAAATGGAATAAATAATTCGGGCCGCGCATACGAACAAATCATAAATGCAAATGATAGAATGCAGTATTTTAAAAGTGTTGATTTGCTATATTTGGCTGTTATTATTCCAACAAGAAAAACGATAATACAAAAATGAGAAATGCGTGGCCAAACTGGTAAATTGATAAAACTTGATAAAAAAAACAGCGCTAAGATAAATGATAAAATACGTTGCACACCACATGACAATAACAACATAAATAAGCATATAGAAATTAATATAGTAGTAAACTTAAAATTGAAATAATACAATTGAATTTTATCGTGAATAAATACGGATAAAATTTTATACCATAATGAATAACTTGGGCCCCAATCGTGAGGTATGAAATTGAACATGCAAGTTCCACGATGCAAATACAAGGATTCGTCCCAAAAAAGAACATCCATATAATTCTGCAGATTCCAGCAAATTTTAATGCTGCAAATAACTAATAACGCAATTCCTAAAAAAAGGAATCGATCGAATTTTAGAAAGTTCTGTTCTTTGTTTTTTAGCAATATTTTCCAAATACTTTGCATGCTTTAACGAAGATACTTAAATTTTAGAAGTAAATTTATTTTCGTTTAATTAATTGAATCAAGCTGTTTTTTTTGACTATTTTGCGCATAAATTCGCCAACGACTTTGCATCATGCATAAAAATAATTTTGATTTTTTACGATTAATCTTTGCACTTCTGGTAGTGGTGCATCACAGTTTTCCATTGTCTGGCACATCTGAGCAAGATGCTTTATTTTATGCAACTCACGGCTTGTTATCGTTTTCATACATTGGTGTTCGCGGTTTTTTTGTTATCAGCGGCTTTTTGATTTTTCCGAGTTTATTGCGTTCAAAAAATTTAGTTGATTATTTTGTAAAACGCATGCTGCGTATTTATCCTGGTTTGTTTGTGGTGTTGGCTGTTTCGCTATTTTTTAGTATATTTTTGTATGATGGAAACATAATTTCATTTTTTAAAATGAAAGAAACATACACTTATATTCCAATTAATTTAAGTTTGATAAAATTACAAAATTATATTCCAGGTGTTTTTGAATCTAATGTTTTTCCAAAAGCCATCAACGGTTCACTTTGGACAATAGTCTATGAATTTGCATTATATTGTACGATAGCTTTCTTTATTTTTTTAAAGCATAAAACTATCATCTTTCAACGTATAGTATTGCTGTTTTTTATTGCATTATTTTTTGTAATTCGCATTTTTCAAACGCAGATTGAAACCATACATATTGGTACCTTAGGATTATATATGTTCGCACATAATGGAATTTATTTTTATGTAGGCGCACTCTTATCTACTTATGATTTACAAAATATAAAATACAAGTTACCAATTCTTTTAGCTACTTTTTTAGTTTGGGTTTTACTAATTGGAAATCCAAATTTTGAATTGATTCAGTACTTTTTATTTCCAGTAATTGTATTGTTCTTTGGCACTTATTCTACTAAATACTTAAATAGCATCGGCGAAAAAATTGGCGATTTGTCTTATGGTGTTTATATTTATGGCTTTCCAATTCAGCAAATATTGATGCATTTTTTTGCATTGAGTTGCTTGCAGCTAACTTTAGCAGCAACGCCAATTATACTACTGTTTGCCTGGTTTTCCTGGCATTTTGTAGAGAAAATGGCACTGAATAATAGATCTAAAGTATATGCATTTTTAGAAATGAAATTGAATTTAAAAACTATTGCTTAGTATAACGTTTGAAAATTTCTGCATGCAAAAATCCAGCTTTTTCCCAACTGTAGCTACTTGCCGTTTCCAAGCTTTTTTTGCTGAATGAATCGTGCAAAGCTATGTCATTCATCAATAATTGCATCGCATTTTTTATTTCTTCGGTTGAATTTGGATCAACTAAAATGGCAGCATCTTTTGTAATTTCTTTGCATGCAGTAGTGTTACTTGTTATCACTGGAATACCACAAGCCATTGCTTCTAACAAAGGCATGCCAAAACTTTCATGCGTTGATGGAAATATAAAAGCATACGCTTCTTTCAAGTATTTTGCAATTTGTTTGCTTTCTGTTTTTGCAGTAATTAATTGAATTTTCTCATCTGAAATTTTATTCGGATAATTTGGACAAACGATAATTAATGGCAATTTATTTTCGTCTTTTATTAACTGAAATGCTTCAATAATTTTTTCAACATTTTTTTTCGGCTGATACATCGAAACATGAAATAAATAAGGTTTTGCGCCACTTTGTCTATAAAATAAAGTATCATCGTAGCCATGATAAATTACAGAAATCTGATTGCTCTCTAAATTTAATTGCTGAATGATTTCTTCTTTTGCAAAGTTTGAAACGGTGATAATATGTGCTACATTATGTTTGTATAGTTGCCACATCAATTTCCTTTTCGCATTTATAAAAAAACCTTTTATTCTATCGCTAAAAGATTCACCAAATGTATCTTTCAAAGGCATGGAAAGATTTGCAGCACCATGCAAAGTAACTATCCAAGGAATATTGGTTTGCAGAATTTTTCGGTTTGGATATCTTGCGCCAGTGCAAGTCGGATCCCAAATTATATCAACAGTTGGAATCGAATCATTTTTGCCAAAAAAGAAAATTTCATGCTCATGCTTTTGCAAATACAATACAATATTATCTGTGTAAATTTTTACACTCATAATATCATGTTGAGGTTTCCAAATTCCTATTTTCATCTTTAATTTTCTGTTTTATTGAAATTTATAAAAGGAAAATATCCAATAAAAAAACCAAATGTTTTTTTGATATAAATTGTACCGATGATATTCCAAGCAACCATACTAATTGTATTTGCAATTGCTGCACCTATAATTCCATAGGTCGGAATCAAGAATAAATTCGCAATTATATTTACCAATGCACCAACAAATGAAATATTTCTAAATTGCTTATGGTGACCTGTTGCATTTAGCAATTGCGCTACTGGACCACAAATTGTATTGATAATTTGTCCAATAGTTAGCACCGACAAACAGATTGCACCTTTCATAAATTCTGCGCCATACAACCACATTACATATTTAGAAAAAAAAAGCAAAATGATAAAAACTGGCAAGCTCAACCAGAAAATTAATTTGGAAGATTTATTGGTGATTCGTTGCACTTCATCTAATTTGTTTTGTGTAAATAATTGTGTGATTTTCGGCTGAACGGTAGTATTTAAAGCCACTAACAGCGTAGCAGCCAACATCGAAATATTTGCGCATGTTTTGTAAATACCAACCATGTCGGTTCCAATATTATTTGATTTTAATAAAAATACATCAGCACTATTATTGATTAAAAATGCAATGTAAGTCATTAGCATTGGAAATGCCATCGTAAAAATTTCATTATACGAAACTGTTTTTAAAGCGGGCTCTGTTTTCGACGGTTTTATAAAATAATTGTAAATAGGAACTAACGAAAACAACCAAGGTAATACGCATAAAGTTGTCCAATGCAAATAAATTGGATTGTATGTATTGAAAAAATACTTCGTTACAATCAATAGAACAACAACACGAATAATTGTTGGAATTACCAAAGACATATTTGCTGTATGTACTTTCAATGCAGCACGTAAACTAAAATAATTTAAATCACTTAATACAAAAAATGGCAAAAACAAACCAGAAATACGAAACAACCACAGCATATTTGGCTCATTCCAATAATTGCACAACCAAGGTGAAATGAAATAGATAACAGTGGCGCTGATCAAAGAAAAAATAAGAATAATTTGGTTGCCTTTTAAAAACAACGCATAACTTGTTTTGGTGTTATATTTTTGGTTGTATTCTGGAATGAGTTTTTGCAACGCATCTTTTACACCAAAATTGATAAAAATGGCAAAAATTCCCATAACAGTTACAATCAAGGTTAATCTGCCAGACGCTTCTGCACCATACAATCTACCAATTAAAACACCTGAAATAAATCGTAATCCTTGTACAAAAAACAAGGTAATTGCAGTAGATAAACTACCTTTCAATACAAAACTAAAGTTTTTGTCTTGCAGTACTTTTTCGAGTTTTTCTTTATAAAATGGAATCTTCAACGACATTCTGTATAATTACAAAAATAGACAATTACGATTTATTTCTACCATTTTTGAAAAAGTTCATAATCTTACTATAAAGAACTTTTCCAAAGTTATTTTTATTATTTTTGAATGCTGATAAAATTTAATCTTATCAATCTTCAATTTCAGACAAAAAAAGAACATGCTATTTAATTCCATCCATTTTTTGCTCTTCTTTCCTGTTTTCTGTTATCTATATTTATCAGTTCCTAAGAAGCATCAATGGAAAATTTTAGTTGCTGGTGGTTACTATTTTTATGGAAATTTTAGTCCATTTTTTGCCATTATATTATTTGTTATTACTTGTAATGATTTTTTAGCTGGAAAAATGATGGACAAAGAACCATCACAACAACGCAAAAAGAAATGGTTGTTATTGAGTATGCTTGGAAATTTAGGCATTTTATTTACGTTTAAATATTTAGATTTTGTTGACAATAACATTCGCGAATTACTAGCCGTTTTTCATATTTCGTGGATTATTCCAGAAGTTTGGTTTAATAATTGGGTTGTTCCTGTTGGCGTTTCATTTCTTACATTTCAATCTTTAAGTTATACAATAGATGTTTACAAAGGTGTCACCAAAGCTGAACAACATTTTGGATATTTTGCAGCATTTACTGCTTTTTGGCCAGTGATGGTAAATGGACCGATTGAACGTGCGAAAAATTTATTGCCACAAATAAAAGAAGAACATAGATTTGATTATGATAGAATGCGACAAGGTTTGTTCAGAATTGCATTCGGAATATTCAAGAAAGCAGTAATTGCTGATAGATTGGCATTTTATGTAGATGATTTGTATTTGCATTATAATGAAATTTCTGGCTGGACAACCTTGATTGGTGGTTTGTTTTTCTTTATACAAGTATATTGTGATTTTTCTGGTTATTCTGATATCGCACTTGGTGCTGCAAAAGTAATTGGCATTGATGTGATGGAAAATTTCAAACGACCATTCTTTGCAAGAAACTTAGCCGATTTCTGGACTCGTTGGCACATTTCACTTTCTACATGGCTAACTGATTATGTATTCTTTTATTTAGGTGCATACAAAGCAAGCAGTTATCGAGTAGTGTTTAACGTGGTTTTCGTGTTGGCTTTATGTGGTTTATGGCATGGCGCCAATTGGCCAATGGTGTTATCATTCACAATGGTTGGTGTGTTTATGGCAATTCGTTATGTGTGGCAGAACGTCGTAGTTCGTGCCATTAAACCAAGTAATTCGTATCGTTTGTTCGATAAATATTTTCCAGATTTCATGCATAGTATCATCACTATTTTGTTGTTTCTGTTTTGTTTTTTACTATTTAGAGTGCATACTGCGCAAGTTGTTATTAATCATTTGCATCCAACTGAACAAGTAGAATGGATAACGATTGCAAAAACATTGTACCTGAATTTATTTAGATTAAATACAGCCAATTATTTTCATGAATGGATGCTAAACAAAGGTGTCATTCAATTTGGTGTGGTGTTGTTTTTTATGTTTATTTTATTTTTTACAGAAGCGATTATTGGCGACGCAAAAATTGAATCTGTTGTTTTAACAAAAAATAAAATGACTCGATGGATTATTTATTCATTACTGTTGATAAGCATTGTGTGGTTTGGCATTTTTAATAACACATCGTTTGTGTATTTTCAATATTAAAATAAATTTAACATATAACAATGCAGATTAAAAATAAAATAGTTAATATCACAGAGAACACTAAGAAAACACAGAGTTTCTGTTATATTTTATTAAGAAATTATTTACTCTGTGAAAAACTCCGTGCAACTCTGTGATATATAAAAGAATGAAAAAATTAATTAAAAATATTCTCATTTTATTTGCAATTTTATTGCTGTGTTCTTTGGCAATAAAATTATTTTTGCCATTTTTTTGGGGCGACTCTACACAAGCAACTAAGTTTGAATATTATAAGAAAAACAGCAACAATTTTAATGCAGTTTATTTGGGTGGTAGTTTAGAATATCGTCACTTAGATCCTGCAATTATTGATAGTATCGCTCAAAAAAACAACATTGATTTACGTTCGTATAATTTAGGAATTGATGGACATGGAATTGTACAACAAATGAGTGATTTAGATGGCTTGTTAAAAATAAAAAATTCAAATTTAAAATACATTTTCTTAAGTATTAGCAGTGATCCGTATTTTTATCCAAACAATATGCATACAGCAAAATGGATTGCCTGGCAAGATATTCCATCTACCTATCGTGCAGTAAAAACGGTAGCTACATTGAATGATGGTTTAAAAAAACGTGCAAAATATTTTTATTATTATGCATTAACGTGGCTCGAAAGTGTTTTGAAAATTGGTATTATGACCGATGTTATGAATTATGAATTCACTAAAAATAAAGCTGATAATTTTTATATAGGAAAACAAATGAATGGTTTTTATCCTTATGATTATGAAGCATACACATTGATGGCTGAATATAAATGGCAAGATACTATGCTAATAGAATCAAAAAGAGTGTATGAAAATGACAAAGGAAAACGAGATAGTTTAACTGCTTCTGTGGTGCGAGCTTTTGAAAATTATAAACTAAGCGACCAACCAAACAAAGCCATGGTAAGTTTGTTGATGGATGCGTATAAAAAGTGCGCAAAAAAAGGTATTCAAGTTTATTTTATGTTGCCACCACGCGCCAGAACTGATTACAGTTTATTGTTGCCAGTTTTTAATGCAATGCCAGCAAACACAAAATTAGAATTTGCTGACCCAAGGAAATATCCAAAATATTATGATGTGCAATATGGATATAATTTTCATCACTTAAATTACAAAGGAGCGAAGATTTTAAGCACAGATTTTGGTAATCAATTAGTGCAATTAATGAAAGCTGATAGAGATTCTATCTAAAATAAACTTTCTTCTCATTCTTTAGTCAAATAGACATGCAGTCTATTATTCAGTTGTTTTTTATCGTATTATTATTTTCTTCTTGTAACCAAAAAGGCAATACAACCAAAAAATCAAATGTAACTGATTTTAAAAATGGTGATATTGTTTTTCAAACATCACAATCAACACAAAGCAAAGCGATTCAATTAGCTACACATTCAACGTTTTCTCATTGTGGAATTGTGTTGATTAAAGGGAAAAAAGTGCATGTATTAGAAGCTGTTGAACCGGTAAAATTAACACCAATTGATGTATGGATAAAAAGTGGAAAAAATAATTATTATGTTGTAAAACGTTTGAAAAAATCAATTAAAATAAATAATGTTGCTATTCAAAAAATGAATAAAATTGGCACATCTTATTTAGGAAAACACTATGATTTATCATTTAATTGGAGCGACAATAAAATCTATTGTTCTGAATTAGTTTGGAAAATTTATAAATACGGTGCAAATATAGAAGTAGGAAAATTGCAACAACTAAAAGATTATGATTTAAAAAATTCTATTGTACAACAAAAGCTGAAAGAACGATATGGAAAAAGCATTCCATACAATGAAACCGTTATTTCACCAGATGCAATTTTTAATTCGGACAAATTGGAAACCATTGAAATAAAAAATTAATTTTACAGTCAACTGATGTTTCTGAAATGCTAAAACCAATCAAAGAATTCTTTACGATAGAAATCGATTACAAAAACCGCATCTATGGTTTTGATATTATGCGTGCCATCGGTATCTTGATTGTGGTTTATGCACATGGTCGCTCGATGATGCAGTTTTTTCCAGCTTTTAATAATTTTATTTCTGTAATTGGATTTTGGTTGATGGATTTATTTTTCGTCTTAAGTGGTTATTTAATTGGAATGATCTTGATTAAATTTTATGAAAAAGAAAAAACATTTAATTTAAAAACTGCTTATAATTTTTGGATACGAAGATGGTTCAGAACATTGCCTAATTATTACTTGGTACTTTTTGTAACTGCGATACTTTGGACAATTAGTGGTAGAAACATGTTTGTAAAACCATTCTTTTACACGCATTTGTTATTTATGCAAACCGTTGCAAAACCGCCAAATTATTTTTTAATGGAATCGTGGACTTTGTGTTTAGAAGAATGGTTTTATTTGCTGTTTCCAATTTTATTAATTATAGGAAATAAAATATTGGCACGAAATGATAATTCGCACATCAAAAAAAATGTATTTATATCAATATTGATTTTATTTAGTATTCCATTTTTATTGCGTACACTACTACTGACAAAGCAAATTCATTTGCAATGGATGGACTCATCACGCATGGTTTTTTTTAGATTAGACACCATAGCAACCGGTATTTTCATGTCTTGGATTGCGTTTTATTATAAAGATATTCTAGCCAAATACAGAAATTTATTTGGTTTGCTTTTTATACTATTTATGTTGCTATATCTGTATTTTTTTTATCAAACTATCTTTCCAAACTTATTAAATAATACGGTTGAACAGAACCTTACTACTTGTTATGGAATTTTTATACTATCCAATTTGGCTTGTTTTAGTTTAACGATTTATATGAAAGAAGTAAAAGCGCAAACGCCAAATTGGTTCGTAAAATTTATAACACTTATTAGTTTGATATCTTATTCAATGTATATTTTCCACAGAAGCGTGGTGTTTTATTTATTAGATCTTTTCTTTAAACCAACTTCTGTTTTTGAAAATATAATTATGTTTATAGCTTACTTCGCAACTACTGTATTATTGTCAATTGTTGTTTACAAATACTTCGAACATCCAATGACAGAACTAAGAGAAAAGATGAAACGATAAATAGTATCGTGTTTACGTAGTGCCACGATAATCGTGCCACGAACAAGCATATTATTCTTTCACCAAAACATCTACTTCTACATTCGTTATTTTGTCGATTGTTTTATTATATGAGAAACCATATAGTTTGTAATTATCATAAAAATGATGCCAAGATGTATCACTTTTAAATTCTTCCATTTCATTCATTTTTGTTGGCATCACAATTAAATCAATAGCATTTTTTTGTATAAAATCAGCAAATTTTTGCTTGCTGATTTGCAAATCATAGGTATTAAATTCCTGGTTATTATTTTTTAAATAGGCAACCACACCATTCACAAACGTCAACACATTTTTCGGTTTTTGCTGATAATTAGTATTGATAAAATTTACCAATAATTTGTTTGCTCCATCATTTGATTTTCCAGAAACAGAAAATGCCATCAATGAATAATTTTTAATAGATGGCAATAAAAATGCACTTGCTACAAAGAGTAGAAACACCAATTTATCATTCAATTTTATAGTAGAAAATACGGCAATTAGTAAAAATATAACTGGCAAAATAGCAATCAATAAATAATGTAATCGCGGTGCAATTAAAACACAAGATATAAACGAAGGCAATGCAAAGACGCAAAGCGAGAAATATACAAATTGATACTTTTTTATAAATGATTTGATTTCAATTCTATTTTCTTTTTTTCGTAAAACAATAAAAAACAAAACAAGAAAAAATAAAGCTGTACAAAGTAAACTAACTTTTGTGCGTTTCATACTAGAAAACGGAGCCAACAACGTTAAACTTCCAAACGGAATTAGCACCAATAATTGTTTGATATTAAAAAACACATACTCTACAACACGCATTGGATATTTTATTATCACATCAGTCATATTGTGGCAATCTTTAAAATAGATTTCTGTGTATTTTAAAAGCATGGTTTGTAAACCAGAAATTTTTAATTTTTGCTTATATACAATTTCATAGCCAATATAATGTTGCGTAAAAGCAACAAAACTTCTATCATAACCTTTTATGTTGTCGTTTGGAAATGACAACGTAAAATGACAAATCACTAAAACGATGACAACCATAAAAAACAGCAGAAACGAATTTTTAGTGATGCTATTTCTGTTTTTTATTAAATAAAAAATTAACCAAACAGAAAAAATTAAAAACGCCAAATATGCTTCTAATCGTGCGTATGCACAAAAATAAACGGCTAAAACTAGCACCATTAATTTTCGTTCTATTGATTGTATATATGTTGTGATAATCAGCGCAATTAATAAAACACCAATAATGAAATGACAAACTTTTGGCATCAACAATATATTAATAGGATTGATTAAGAAACAAACGGCAATGAATAAAGCAACTGCTAAATTTAATTGCATTCGAACTAACAATACAAACAATGGCAATGCCAACCAAAGTGCAATTACTATATAATTCAGGTAATACAAATCAATTGGCGATGAAACAAAAAAATATAGAAACTTGTACCATAAACCGTAAAATGGTCCCCAATTTGGTGAAATGTTTGCTAATATTTTCAAGCCATTTTTCATGTAATCAGCTTCATCACTTAAGCCAATATCCAAGTATTTTGGTAATGCATAGAATTTTAGAATTGCTAAAAAAACAATAAACGCAAAGCTTAATAAAAATAAAGGTTTGTTTGTTGTTGGAAATTCAGTTTTCAGATCTTGTTGCATATTGGCAAAAATACGGAATAATCAGATTTATTTTAGAAACAATAAATCGTTTAAAAAAACTTCTTTTTTTACAATTTGAAAATCAATTTCGCTGCAAATTGCACACGAATACTCATCGTGAATTTTTAGTTGCTGATAAAATAATTCAGTAGTATCGCAATAAATTTTTGGTGTTTGAATTTTTGTTTTCGATAAGATTTCCACACCACGACCATCGTGTTTTATGGCGCTTTCTTTAATTGTCCAACAATCAAAAAATGTTTTTAAAGGTTCTGAATTTTGTTCAATAGATTGCCATTCATTATCATTAAAATATTTTTTAAACAATGGCAAATTTATGCTGCGATGCTTTTCTACATCAACACCAATTTTAGCAGATTTAATTAATCCAACTACAATAATATTACCTGAATGAGAAATATTAAAATCAAAAGTAGCATCTAAAAATGGTCGATCTTTTTTGCCAATTTTTAAATCGTTTAGAGAATAAGAAAGTCCAATTTTTTTTAGCGCAAACAACAAAATTATTTTCCCTAATAATGAATTCTGCGCTGATTGCCAATGCTTATATGCTGTTATTTCTTTTTGAAAATGTTCAGGTAATTGCAATAAAAAATCATTGTAAATAACATCTGATATTTGTTCAGATTGTTCAATATAAAATAAATAGCAGCAATTATTTCCCATTTAAAACAACTGATTTTATATATACAGCAACAGCTTCATTTTCATAAGCGACAAAATGTCCACCATTAAATTCCTTAAAAGCAACTTCATTTGTAAAATATGCTGACCATGCTTTTGATGTTTCTAACTTTATATTATTCGTGTCTTCATTTCCAAAAATTATATGCGTTTTGATATCTAATTTTTGATGTTCGTGTTGAATATTATTATACTTTTCCAGCACTTCAAAATCAGCACGCAAAATCGGTTCATAAAATTCTCGCAATTCTTTGTGCGCTAATAATTGCTCAGGAACACCATTGTATTTTTGCACCACTTTCCAAAATTCATCAGAAGAAATTCCAATAATAGTTTCTTCATTTTTATACGAATTTGGACTTAACCGTGCTGCCAAAAACAAATGTGTTGGCAATGGTAAATTATCTTTCTGTAATAAATGACACAATTCAAACGCAGCCATCGTACCCATACTTACACCTATAAAAAGGTAATCTGTAGAAATTTCATTTTTTAGTTTCTGAAAATAATCTTGCACTACATCTTTATAATCATACAATAAATTTTCACCAAATCTGTCACCGCGACCTGGCAATTCAAAAGCAATACTTTCAATTTCTGGCAATAAATTTTTACGCAATTTATCAAATGCGTATTTGTCGCCGCCAGCATGATGGAATAAAATGGCTTTCTTCATGATTACAAAAATAGTTTTTAATAATTAGATGGTTTATTTTTCTTTGAATTTAAGTCGTCTGACGGCTTTGAGCTGTTTGAAAACAATGTCAGACGACTCAAATTCGTCCGACCATTTAGAATAAAAAAAACAAGAATTAAATAATATTCAAATGCAGCTTATGGCATGTTTTGTGTGCATTTATAATCTCACAATTAAAAATATAAATTATGACCGAACCAGAATTAAACGACAAAGTAAACGAAACAGTTGAAGCTGCAAAAGAAACTACTGAAAATACAGTTGACTCTTTAAAAGAAACAGCATATAACGTGAAAGATACCGTTTTAGAAACGGCAGAAAATGCAGTAGAATTTTTAAAAGAAAACGCTACTGAAGCAGTTGATTCTGCGAAAGATTTTTTCGCTGCAGTAGTAGAAAAAGCTGGTGAATTAACTGATGCGATTAAAGAAAAAGTAGAAGATGTGAAAGAATCTTTCGAATCAAAAGATGAAGAAGTTAAATAGTTTTTAATTTCAATTTTCAAGAAAATGGCTTTACAATTGTAAAGCCATTTTTATTTATTTCAAAAGTTATTTTTTAGAAATCATAGATGGTAGCCATCACTGTTTCGCCAACGGCTTGCAATGTTGTTTTGTCAATAATGCTCATATTATCATCGTGCGTGTGCCAATGTGGCGCAAAGCCACTGCGCGTAGTATAACTTCGGTAAATAATATCGATGGTTGGAATTTTCGCCAATTCATTAATGTAATAATGATCGTCAATAATTTGATCGGTTACATCATTTATAAAAAAGTTTGACCAACCTAATTGAGCAGCATATTTCCAAACTTGTTTATTAAATGTTGGTGCATATTGCATCGAAACACCTTCTATGGTGAAGGTTGCACCTTTTGCTCCAACCATATCCAATAAAATTCCGTTCTCTGCTTTATAGTTTGGTACGTGCGGATTTTTACACCAATATTGTGTTCCTAAACAATAAAAATCACCTTGTTTTTTATTTAAATCATATTCTGGTTGACCATAATCTTCCACATCTAAAAAAATTAAATCGACACCAATTTCAGGATTTTTTTGTTGTAATTGTCGAGCAATTTCTAACAACACAGCCGAACCGCTTGCGCCATCATCAGCTGCTAAAATGGGTTTTGCTGTTGCTGAATCATCTTGATCTGCAAATGGCCTTGCGTCCCAATGTGTGCAAATTAATAAGCGTCGTTTTGCTTCTGAATTGATGGCACCAATTACATTGATACATGGAACTGATTTTCCATTATAGACAACAACATTTGTTTTTTGCATGTAAACAGTTGCTCCAAATTGTTTTAGTTTTTGCTCGAAATAAGTAGCACATTTTTGTTGTGCTGCAGTACCTGGAACACGTGCACCAAAATCAACTTGGTGTTGTGTATATTCATATGCAGAATCTGCTGAGAAAGCAGGTTTTGTTATGGTTACAGCATTTGTTGTTTCTGTAGATTCATTTTGTTTTTTAGTCTTACAAGATGGCGACATTAAAAATGGAAATATCAAAAAAAATAGTACTATTGACCATTTATTATTGACTATTAACCATTGACTATCCAATTTCATACGTTGTTCCATCTTTTCCATCTTTAATATTGATATTCGCTTCTTTTAAAGCATCACGAATTTTATCAGAAGTTGTCCAGTCTTTATTTTCTCTGCTTTGTTTTCTAATATCGATTACTAATTGCATTACTTTATCTAACGCATCATTATTTCCTGTTGCTACTTCATCTTGTAAACCTAAAACGTCAAAAAGATATGCGTTATATGTTGTTTGTAACAAATTATAAGTCGAATCAGAAATGTTGTTTATTTTCTTTCCATCATTATAATAAATATTGATGAGCGTAGCTAATTCATGCAACACAGCAATTAGTTTTGGCGCGTTGAAATCATCGTCCATTACTGTTTTGCATTCTGCACATAAATCGCTAATAATTTTATCTTGCTTTTCTTCAACAGTAATTGAATCAAATTTAATTTCGGAAAGATATTTTGCTGCGTTCATTAATTTACGCAAACCTTTTTCTGCATCTTGCAAACCTTTAATCGTAATATCTAATTCAGAAGAATAATGTGATTGCATAAACAAAAAACGAACGGTCATTGCCGAATATGGTTTATCTAACAATGGATGATTTCCGGTAACAAATTCCATTGGAAGTATAGAGTTTCCTAATGATTTGCTCATTTTTTGTCCATTGAAATTGAGCATATTCGTATGCATCCAATAACGCACAGGTGTGTTGCCGCAAGCACCAACATTCTGTGCAATCTCACACTCGTGATGCGGAAATTTAAGATCCATTCCACCAGCGTGAATATCAAATTGTTTGCCTAAATATTTCGTGCTCATCACCGAACATTCTAAATGCCAGCCAGGAAAACCGGAACTCCAAGGCGAGTTCCATTGCATAATATGTTCAGGCGACGCTTTTTTCCAAAGTGCAAAATCTACTGAGTTTCTTTTTTCTTCCTGACCATCCAAATCTCGATAACCTGCAATTAATTCGTCAATATTTCTACCTGAAAGTATACCATAATTATTGCCTTTGTCGTTATATGCTTTTACATCAAAATACACGCTTCCATTAGATTCGTAAGCAACACCATTGTCGATTAATTTTTGCGTCATTTCAATTTGCTCTACAATATGACCAGTTGCAGTTGGCTCAATAGTTGGTGGCAATAAATTAAACAAGCGGCATACTTCATGAAAACCAACGGTATATTTTTGCACGATTTCCATCGGCTCTAATTTCTCCAATTTTGCTTGGTCTTCCATGCGGTTTTTGCCTTCACCTTGGTCGTTTGTTAAATGACCTGCATCCGTAATATTTCTGACATATCGAACATTATAACCTAAATGTTTTAAATAACGATAAACCAAATCGAAAGAAATAAACGTGCGTGTGTTACCAAGATGCACATCAGAATAAACGGTTGGACCGCAGCAATACAAGCCAACATACGGTGGATTGATGGCCTCGAATTTTTCCTTTTGTCTAGTAAGCGAATTGTAAATATGTAAATCAGACATGTTGCAAAGATAAGAATTAGTCGCAAGTCATAAGATGTAAGTGATGAGATTTTTTGGCGCGCATCAAAATTTCTATTTTCCACCATTTATGCCTCAAAAAACGAAATTAAATATGCAAAAAGCGCAATTTATACTTCATAAATCGCAATTTAATTATCAATTTCCGCAATTAAATTATACAGAAACCGAAATTTATATAGCAGTAATCACAATTTATTATACAGAAACCACCATTTAATTATCAATTTCCGCAATTAAATTGCGCTACAATGCTATTTATGATACAAAAAGCGCAATTAAATATACATAAAGCGCAAAAGAAGTATTTATTTGTAAACGTAGAAAGAATCGATGATTGGATAAGATGTAACTGAGCCAACTCTTTTGTTTTTTATTTGTACGGCACTAAAGTAATAATACCAACCAGTATCTTATTGGCGCATAAGTGAAATTTTTGCCACTTCGCTGCATTCCATCAAAATTATTATAATGATTGTATTTCTTCCAATCAAGAATAGACCTATCTTTTACTGGAGTCATAATATAAAATAGAATCAAAGTCCTGATTACGATCAACGACAAAATGTATGTCTGTTTGATAGTGTTCTTTTCTTAATTTTATAAATTTTCCCGAAAGTGTGTTGATTGCCCTGTACTGGTCAAAAAATAGCTCTAACATTTTATCTCTACTTGTGATGCCAAAAACTATTGAATCAACAATATCTCTTTTCACAGATTCAAATAATTCGTTGCTAAATTTTTCTCTCATCTCTTTATTTTCTTTCTCCAAATCATCAATTCGCTTCATATCATTTTTATTATGACAAGCTGAAACTAAAAATAAACATGTAAAAGAAATTATAATTCGCATAAATAGGTAACGATACATAAAAAATAAAATTACATAAAATTGCTTTTAGTAGTTGCATTATTAAAAAAGAGCCATCACTAAAGCGATGGCTCTTTCTAAATTTAATTATACGAATCAATTCAATCAGCTAAATCTGTGTTCTATTTTCCTTTTCGTTTGCGTTCGTTTTCATCTAAGTAGATTTTACGAATACGAATTGATTTTGGTGTTAATTCAACATATTCATCACCTTGAA
>CALLKF010000018.1 GCA_938008535.1 uncultured Saprospirales bacterium
CTAGAACTTCAATCAGAAACCTATAATTCACTAATTAAAGATTATAAAGACAAATATGCAATTTATCAAGAAAAATTGGCTGAATTAAAAGGTAAGAAAGTAAATCCACTTTTCTATAGAGTAATTGAAAATACGGTATTACGCAAAAACTGCATTTCTTATTTACTAGGGTACGATAATGTAGGTAATAATTTTCAAGATGGAAATAGTTTAGCAGGTCATAAGATTAAAGATACTGCTATTAACAATTCAACAGTTCGTTTATCTGATTATTCAAGTAAGGTTAAATTCTTCGAGCAAGCTTTTGAATGGGAAATAATGAGCTATATCTTCTATCCATTCTATTGGGCATTTAGAGATAATTGGACAAAACTATATGGACAAGAAACAGATGATATACTATTTACCAAATTTTTAGAAAGTGGTATGGCTCGAGTAATTCTTACTGTTCGCCCTGGTTTTGAAGATGCTGTAAATTGGTTCTTAGAAACAGGTCAAATATGGAACGGACAAGGCAGTCCACCAGTAATTGGCGATGATTTGTATTTGTCTATTGTAGATGAATTACAAGAACCAGAATACTATGTTGAAGGATCTTGGGAATCTCGTGTGCCAAGTACACT
This sequence comes from uncultured Saprospirales bacterium, assembly GCA_938008535.1. Lineage (GTDB taxonomy): Bacteria > Bacteroidota > Bacteroidia > Chitinophagales > JADIYW01 > JADJSS01. The sequence continues at coordinate 624 of CALLKF010000018.1, forward strand.
TACTGTTATCCAATCAAGTGGTGTCGGTCTATTAGCTTCTGGGCTTCCTTGTGCTTGTAAACAAGAAACAAAAGAAGAATTGGTTGCCAACGGTAATACGTTAAATGGTGAAACTCAAAAAGAAGGAGTTGGTTTTTGGAAAGTAAATGCTGATGAAAATCAGACACCACCTATTTATGTACCAAATCCAAATCCTACAGAATAGGGTTTCTTAATTCAAATTATTTTATTTCTCAGCAGAGTTCGTAATTACGGACTCTGCGTGAAATAAAATCTAAAACAATTTTCAAAATTTAAAATTAAATATCATGTCAGTACAAACAAAAACAACATTAAAATCCTACTTCGAAACAGGTGACAAGCCAACGCAAAGTCAGTTTGCCAATTTAATAGATACTATGGCAACAGTGACTGATTTACCTAATGGAATTCCATTAAACGAACCCATTCCAATAGATGCAAGCATTACGGTAAGCGACATAGGAAAATTAGCTATGCTTGATAACGATGGCACTATAAAATTGTATAGAGAATTAGGTGGTGCTGCAACAAAAGCAAAACTCAAATTAACCTTTACTGCTGTAAGCGCGGCTAATTTACCATTTAAATTTACCGATGCAAATGGTCAAATAGATACCACAACAAATGCATGGCTAACAGGTGTTACTACAGCTGCAGAAGAAGCCGCTGCTTTCATGAGTTACATAAATACCAATTTTGGTACTGTACTCGTAATTACAGCAGGTACAGCACCTAACGAACTTATCTTCGAACAAGCATCAATTGGTGAAATTACAGAATGGCCAGAATTGGCAAATATATCTGGTGATATGCTCGTTGCCCCACAACTTGAAACACCACTTGTTCCTAAAAAAATATGCGTTGGTGTCATTAAAAATGTGAATGAAATAAATCACACCGCGACCTTTGAAGACATTATTGTGTTGAATAAAGTAAGTTCACCAAACGTGAATGATGTTTTAACTGAAGCACAAACAAAAGAAGGCACAGCTTATGGTTTAAATTTAATGAAATTAATAGCAGTACCTACCAATGGTGGTTCTGTGCGTGCTATTACAGCAACTGAATTAGCCGATAACAATTGGACAACTTCTTGTTTACAAAACGCCTTGTATTTCTTTATTAAACCACATGCAGATAGTAATAAATTCTATTGCTTAAAACGTGGCTTAAGTTAAGATTTTTTGAATCAACCTACTCTCTAAAAAGAGAGTAGGTATTTTTTTACTTTTAAAAAATATAACCATGGGAAATTCATTTTTTGAATTTGGAGATAAATACAACATAAACAGTCTTTACCCTACTGATTGGCGTTCTAAAGATAAAGAAATTACATACAGAGAGAAATTGCAAAATCTACTTTTATCAAATAAAATTTCAGAATTTATTTATTCTAATGTTTCTCATTTAACGGAGGACTACTATAGTACTATTCGTGTGTATGGAAAGATAGTAAACAAGAAATTACAAGTAAGTTTTTCGCCAGGATCTGATATTAGTCCTCAAGAAATTACAGGCATAAATCTTTTAAATGGATCAGACAGATATTTGTCAGTTAAGACAGAAAAAGGATGGGAATTATTTGACAAAAATATTGATAAAATGTTTGCCTCTAGTTCTGTAAGTCAAATACAAGCATATCCATCTGAAAATGAAATAAAACAAATATACTACGAGTTTTTAGAAGCAGGTTTTGTAGATAACAACAGAAGTCCTGAAAATAAGAAAGCAGAATTTAGTTCTATCTGTAATAAAGTAAATAAGCAACTAGCAAATAAATTCTATTCAAACATTCAAATGTTTGTTTATATTAAAAGACTAGACGAATTTGGAAAAGTAATTGAAGGGCAAGAAAACACCTTAAAAACAAGATACGATGATACTCCTTACGAAGTAAAATTGAATGTAACAATTAAAGCGGATGGAACTGCGGAAATTAAGCATGTCTTATCAAATAAGTATCTAGAAGAATATGTTAAATATTGGGAAAAAGAAAAAGAAGCAAGAGGTATAGATGTAAATATTAATGATTTAAGAAAACAGGTAATTCAAGATTTTGAGTCCTTAGAAATAGAAAAAACCTTTTATCAAAAATTCATACAAAGTGCAAAATCTATTTTGAGCGATAATATTGCTGGATATGTAGAGGGCGTACAAGCAACACAAAAAATTGCAAAAAATGTTTGGGAGTTTGGCACGATTAATAAAAGCACGTGGTATTCCAAAGATGAAAAAGAATACAAACAATGGCCAAGTTATGTACACTTTGAACCTGTAATAGGCGGTGCTACTGATGCAGTAATTGATGAAATAGTTGGAATGCCTGTGGCTATAAAAGGTGTATATCAAATAGTTACCGATGATAAAAAACGTCAAGCTGTTAGTGGGATGTTTACAAAAAAAGGAATGGGTGAGTTATATAAAGGATTAAAGGAGGAAGTAAAAAGCACTTTAGATGATGAAGAAAGAAGAGATCATTTTACTGGGCAAGCGACTGTCACTGTTGTATTAATGTTTACTGGATATAAAATATTAACTGAGACTGGAGAATTAGCGAAAATACTGGATAAGGCAACAGATGGATTAAATGAACTCGTAAATCCTAAAGTATTAACAATATTAAAAGAACTGAAAGACTCCTATAAGTATGGACCCAAAATAAGAAAAGCTATAGAAGATTTCTTAAAAGGATTTGATCCAAAAATTCTTGATAAACTTGTCGATGCTCCTGGATTTAAGAAAGTTATAGAAGATATGTCACAAAACTGGAAAAAGTTTAAAGGAGGAAAATTTGTGTTAGAATATGCAAGTAAGGCTGTAGCTAACGGAAAAATTATTAGATTTGAGGTGAATAATCTTTCTGATGATATTAGAAGAATTTATGACATTGAAATAGAAGTAGCAAAAGGTGTATTAAAGAAGCTCGAATTAAAAAATTGGTCTGAATTCTATCCTGATACTATCAAAAATCAATTTGTGAAAGACTTGCAAAAGATGAAAGAATTAGGCGAGATTCAATGGGTTTTTAATAAGGCAGGTGTAAATTCTGAACTGGCGGGTTTAAAAGACAATGTAATTAAAGCGCTTAAGAAACAAGATGGAACACCAATTGATGAATTAGATGATATAACTGAAGCACAGGTAAAAAAATTGTTCCCTTCGGATATAAGTAATATCACTAGTAATAACTTTAAAGAAAAATTACTTGAGAATCTGAATAAAGAAGAAGAATTTAGTAAAATATTTAAAATAGTAGAATAGATTATATGTATACTTGTAAAGATAAAATAGATAAAATTTCTGAATATGATGTTTACTTTATAAATGATAGATATTTTATTAATCGAGCAAATAATATTGAATGCCGAGACGTAATGAATAATAAATTAATTTTTGAAATTAAAAGTAAAAAGATAGTAAGCACATATAAGAATCTTATAGTAACTAATAAATTAATTATTTATAACAATGATAAATTAATTTATAAAAACATTGATTTTGAGAATATATGGGATGGATTTATTGATAACGATGTTAAGCTGTCAATATGGCGAGAGTTTGACTCTAACGACTCTAAATTATTATGGATTCATTTATTTGACATTAGTAAAATGGAATTTATATACACCAATATTATCTTAGAAGGAAATGTCACCCATATAAAGAATAATTATCTTATTATCCGCAAACCACAAGCAACACTACAAATATATGACTATACTCAATCATCGGTTGTATGGCAAAAAGACTTTTCTGAAATAGCAACCTATAATGATCCATTGCACGACACTCCTATGAAAGGAGAAATTAGCAAAGTATATTTATATAAAGAAGACAGAATAATTGTATGTACTCGATATAAATCTACATATTGTTTTGAACTAACAACTGGCAAACAAATATGGGAATCTAAGAGTTACGCTCGAACCATAGAAGTAGTAGGAGAAATTGGTTATGTATGCACAGGATTAAGTTTATATAAGCTCAATTTAGAAACAGGTGAACGAAGCGATTACTACATAGAATCAGAAGGCCGAATGCCAGATATTATTAGAGGTGAAGATGATATAATTTGGCCAGCAGGACATGAAGTCGTTTATCATGATGGTTTGTTATGGTATAGCTTGTGTTCATCGGGTTATTCATATCTAATTGCCATTAATCCATTTGATGGTCATTATGAGTGGATACATGAAGTAAAGACATACGAACAAACGGATAGTCCTAAGTTTTACAAAAATAAGATGTATATAAAAGATACTGGCGGAACATTGCATATTTATGAGAAAGAAATACCAACAAATACAACTAATATATATGAACGGAAAACAAGCTAAAGAATTATTTATTAAACACAGTGAGAAACGATTTAATGAAATGGGTTTTCAGCTAAAAAAAACAAGAGACACTGAAGCTATGTTTTTTAAAATAAATAAATTCTCATTCGAAAGAATTGGAATAAGTACAAGCAACTATTCTCCATTTGTAGTTTTTGGATTTGGCACCGGTAAAAGAATAAATATCATTGAAGATATATTGTTGCAAATGAATAAAATAAGTGAAATAAGCAGAAACTTGAATAAAGAAACAACCTCCTTGAATTACTTTGGAATAGAAAGAAATAGATTAG
>CALLKF010000019.1 GCA_938008535.1 uncultured Saprospirales bacterium
AGTTTGTCCAATCGCAATTAGCAATGAAGAGTCACTTGCATACACGGAACGTAACTCTTCTCTGATTTTTGCATCAGGTTGTGTGGCTTTAATGATTAGCCTCGCCATTTTTATAGCTAATTGCATTCCTTCATCGGGTGTTTTTGTAATTAGAGAATTGTTTGGTACTAAAAGAGTCTGTCTCATAATCATACTTGATTTTTATGATGTTAATTTTAACTTCATAGAATTTAAAATTCTTCTTTCTATTCTTGATACTTGAACTTGTGTTATTCCAAGTATTTTTGCAACTTGACTTTGCGTTTTTTCCTTATAAAACCTTAGCATAATAACTTCTTTTTCTTTTTTATCTAATTCAATTCTTTCTTGCGCTAATTTGTCTTTTTCAATTTTTATTTTTTGCTCAAAAGCCAATTGCAATGCATCGCGTTCTTGCTTTTCTTTTGCTACTAATTCTTGCTTTAATTGCTCTTGAATTTGTAACTCTTTCTCCAATTCTTCGCGTTGTAATTGCTCTTGCTTTAGTTTTACCTGAAGTTGTATTTCTTTTTCTACTTGGTCACGTTCTAATTGTTCGTTCTTTAATTGTTCTTCTAATTGCAATTCTTTTTCCAAACGTTCACGTTCTAAGCGTTCTTTTTCTAATTGAGTTTTGATTAAATTATCTTGAATTCTTTTTTCTTCTTCCAATTGTAATTGAAACAATCGTTCCTGTTCTTCTTTTTCTTTTCTTTTTCTTTCTGCTTCTTCTTTTTCTTTTAATAATCGGATTTGATCTAAACGTTCGCGAAATTCCTGTTCTTTTTGCTTGCGTTCTAATTGTTCTTTATAGCGCAATTCTTTTTCACGAATAATCAATTCACGAATTTCAGAATCTTCATCTTGATGTTTTGCAGCAACAATATCTGGCTGATAAATTAGAATAGCGTTGTTCTCTTTTTTATAAATAAGTTTGCCACATTTTTTGCAATACTTGCTTTTTCCTTCGTCGATAGGAATAATTTCAAATGGTGTATGGCAATGTTTACAAAACATATTAGATTAATTTAAGCGCACAGTTTTCACAATAATCATCATCAATGCTAATCTCATTTTTGCACGCTGGACAAAATAATTTAGTGGTTGCTATTTTTTCGAAATTACTTTTTCTGAAAATTAAAACTTTAGAAATTTTAGTTGCTACTGCAATATCAGATGATGTATAATTATTTTCTTTTGGTGAAAATGTCAGTGTATCAATTTTTATCAATTCCCAATTTTCTTCAGCAACTTTATTTAAAACTTTTTCATAAGCATGTTCAACTACTAAAAGCGAATCATTTTCGCCATCAACATCAACTGATATTGCAACACATTTATAGGTAAAGTTTCCCATTCAAAAATCGGTTCAATTTCAATAACTAATTTCCATTCAAAAATACAACTTAAAATAAGAATCAGTTGGAATGAAAATCGACATTATTCAAACAAGTGTTAATAAACAGGTGTTTGTATGTATTTGGTTTAAAATTGTTTGCTTTTAAGTTTCTAAAGCATTTTTACTTCAATCCAGCAATTGCTATTTCTGCCTTTGTCGTCGGTGCATGAAATTTTGAGTTTGCCTAAATTTGGTACTATGAAAACAGGTTTATTTTTTTCTTCCGTTTTTATAAATTGATTATTGATATACCACGAAACCATTTTTACATCATTGGCAGCTTGTGCTACCAACATCAGTTCTTGTTTGTCTTTTTGGTTGATGTAATAGGTGAGTCCGTTTACTGGTTTTACGATTTTCGGTTCATTATTTTCCTGCACTTTTGAACACAATAAATTGTGCGGTGGAATTTTTATGTACGGCAAATTATTCGTCTCAAAATACTGCACTAATTCTGGTGGATAATTTGGATATAGTTTTTCGATATAACCAACGTTTGGCAAACACGATGCACAATACGAAATTGAACTATCGGCATTTACCCAAACTTTCTTCTGGTGTTCGCATTTTTTATTTGGACTTTTTCCTGGAATATACAACGCCATAATTTTGTCAGTACAATAATCATTTGGTACTTTTCCGCTTTCTGCGCAAACCCAACGATACTGCAATTCTTTCGGCTTTTTGAACCAATCTTTTTCAGTATTTTTTTTGCCAATAGCATTAAAAATTTGCAACAATAATGGTGTTGCAATATCTGCACCATTTAATTCTGGCACACCTTTTCCATCAAAATTTCCGCACCAAATTCCAACTGTATAATTATTATTGAAACCAATTGACCAAGCATCGCGTCTGCCATAAGATGTTCCAGTTTTCCATGCAATTTTTGGCATATTCAAAACGCTTTCAGAACGATTCGGCAAATCACTTCGTCGCAACATCGTCAATATTTTTGCTACCATATAATTCGCTGCTGGTGATAAAATTTGTTGACTGTTTTTGTCTTCATCTTCTTTAGAAAAAATAGGTGCGAAGTATTTTCCATTATTTGCAAAAACAGCATACATACCAGTCAATTCTTCTAACGAAACACCGCAACCACCAAGCGCAGTTGATAATCCGAGTTTATCTTTGTCTTTTCTGATTTGTTTGAAATTAATTTTGTCTAAAATTTCGGTGAGTGTTTTTACTTCAATAGCATTCAAAACTTTTACTGCTGGAATATTTAATGATTGCGCCAACGCATCAGCTAAAGCAACTTGTCCATGAAAATGTTCATCATAATTTTCTGGTGTGTAACCATCAAAGTTTACTGGTACATCCGAAATAACAGAACGCGGCGTGTATATACCTTTATCAAAAGCTAAACCGTAAATCATTGGTTTTAACGTGCTGCCTGGCGAACGAACTGCTTTCACGCCATCAACTTGTCCAAGCGTGGCATTGCTATAAAAATCAGGCGATCCGACATAAGTAATGACTTGATGTGTTTGATTATCAATGATAAAAACGGCTGCATTTTTGATGTCTTTAAATTGTAATACCTGCGAGTAATTATGCATAATTTCTTCTACTTCTAACTGCATATTATAATTGATATGCGATTCGATAATAGGTTGGGATGGAAATCTCTTTTTCATTCTGATACAAAAATGAGGCGCGAACTTTGGCGGCGAACGACGAAATGCGATTAATGGTTCATCAATAGCATCTGCAATATCTTCTTCTTTAAATAAATGATTTTTTCTAAATTTTTTCAGCCAGCGATTGCGTTCTTGTTGTATGTAATCATTCTTTCTCCCAAGCACTAAAGTATTTGGTCTGTTTGGAATAATGGTTAGTGTAGTAATTTCTGCAATGCTGAGCTGCTGCGGACTTTTTCCAAAATAAATAAACGCGGCAGATTTTGCACCTTCAATATTGCTTCCATACGGAACCAAATTTAAATATAATTGCAAGATTTCTTTTTTTGAAAAATGCCATTCTAATTGCAAAGCACGAAACATTTCTTTTAGTTTTGAAAACACAGTTCGTTGTTTTGGCTCCAACATTCTGGCAACTTGCATCGTAATAGTTGATGCACCTGATGTTCGTTTATGTTTAATAGTATTATTAAAAAATGCGCGTCCAACTGCAACAGGATTGATGCCGAAATGCCAGTAAAACCAGCGGTCTTCTTTGTTTAAAAATGCTTTTTGTAAGTTCGGTGTAATTTCATCGAGCTTGGTGTACATGCGCCATTTATCATCATTCGTTAAAAATGAATACAGTACAGTTCCGTCTTCTGCTTCAATAATGGTTGAGTAATCTCGATTCGTATGTAATGGAAAAATGACATCAAAAAGATTAAACAACAACACAAATACAAGCAAGCTAAAAATCTTGTTCTGCTGTTTTAGTAATAATGATTTGAGTTGATTCATTTATTCTGTAACGCAATATACTACAAACGCAGAAAGTTATAAAATCATTCCAAACTTATGGATTTTATTTTTGAACCACAAAAGAAAAAGAGGAAACAAAACGTGTCTGCTGACAGGTAGAGAAAAGTCATGAAAATCCTACAATCAAATAAATCAGGGTTTAAACAATTTCAATGTTCGTAGAAACGCAATTTATTTTTTAGCGAACTTATTTCGGTTTCTTTGCTGCTGAGTTTTTCTAAAAGGTTGAGAACTACATCAATTCCAACCATATTTATTTCAAGTTCATGATATAACCGAACAATTTTTTCGACATCGGTAATTTTATCCTGATGTATATACAGCGTTTTTTTAATAGTAACAACTTCAATTAAACCAATTTCATGTAAGTCACTAAAAAAAGACATTTCTACCTGATAATGCGAACATAATTCATCTAAAGGTATGAAGTTTTTTGTGCTCATAACGTTCTTAATTTAGAAAGTTCTGTAAATAATGCTCTTTCTTTTTCAGTAAGATTGGTTGGTAAGACAATGTTATATGTGATATATAAATCACCAAACACGCCTTCTTTTTTATACACCGGAAAACCTTTTCCTTTGAGTTTTACTTTGGTGCCGTTTTGTGTTTCTGGTTTTACTTTTAGCGTTACGTTGCCATCAAAAGTATCTACGTTTATGTTGCCGCCAAGCATTGCTTTGTATAAATCTAAATCGACAGTTGTATACAAATTATCGTTATCGAGTTTGAATTTTGTGTCATTCTCAATTATAAATTTAATCAGTAAATCGCCTTTGGGTCCACCATTCATTCCTTCGCCACCATGGCCGATAATTCTTAAAACTTGTTCGTTTTTTAATCCAGCAGGAATCGTGAACCGAACATTTTTTCCATTAATAATTATGGTGTGTTTGTGTGTTGTATAAACATCACGAATGTTTAATTTCAATTCTGCGTTTAAATCTTGTCCTTTGTATTTTACTTGCGCGCGGTTTCCTCTTGAAGCACCACCACCAAACATGGATTCAAAAAAATCGGAATAATCATTATCTGAAGAACCGCCATAATTGCTTTGCTGACTTCTGTTGTATTGCTGCTGTTCCTTTTGTTTATCTAATTCATCGGCATGTTTCCAGTCTTTGCCGTATTTGTCGTATTTTTTTCTGTTTTCAGGATTGCTTAAGACCTCATTGGCTTCGTTGATTTCTTTAAACTTTGCTACTGCTACTGCATCATTTGGATTTAAATCTGGATGATATTTTCTTGCCATTTTCCGATATGCTTTTTTGATATCGTCAATGGTTGCGCTTTTATCAATTTCGAGAATTTTATAATAATCTATGAATGCCATTTAGTTGGTTGCTGTTTGAACAAGTAAGTTACGATAAAAAAATTGCATATTATTTTTTTGTTTACACAAAGATATAAATAGAATGAAGCTCAGAAAGTTTGATTTTTGAAAAACATTTTTACCACTTAAGAAGCTCAAGGAACATTAAAATAAATAAAGAAATATTTTTTGAATCAAAAGAAAACTAAAGAATAAAAGCTTTGCTTTTACTGTGTGTTCTGATTTATTAATTCAAAAACTTTTTTTACTATTACCTTTAGCTTCTTAAGTTTCTTAAGTGGTTATTTTTTTTGATTTATTTTTCTTAGGTTATAAGAAACTATCCTTTTCTCAAATACTTGGTTAGAATAACTATCATTTGTCCTTCGATTTTGCCTTCAATTTGTTCGTGGTTATCGTGTACTAAACGAATGTTTTTTACTACAGTGCCTAATTTTGCATTTACATTTGAACCTTTTACATCTAATGATTTTGTGAGCACAACTGTATCGCCGTTTTGCAATACATTTCCATTGGCATCTTTATGAACTTCTACCTCGCTTGAAATTTCATGGTCGCCTGTAGATTTTGCCCAAGCCATCATCTCGTCATCAAAATATAATAAATCCAATGCATCAATGGCCCAGCTTTCGTTTCTTAATCTACTGAGTAAACGCCATGAAACTACTTGTACTGCTGGTACTTCGCTCCACATACTTTCTAATAAACAATTCCAGTGTTTGCTATCTAATGCTTCTTTTTTGTTGAGTTGCGCGCTGCAAGTTTCGCAAACTAAGATGCTGTCGCCAATGCGTTGTTGTGGATTTGGTGGTACATCGTACACACTTAAATTGTTGGTTGCTGAGCACAATTCGCATTGATTGTTGCTGCGTGTTTTTAATTCTGTTTCTAAGCTCATTTTTTATTTATGTTGGTGCAAAAGTAACGAATATATATTGTCGTTCATAATTACCTCAATTTGTATGCTATTCTTCTTTTTTGACTTTGTTAATATGTATCATCATGGCAACTAAAAATCCAATTGCAGCAATTAATGTTACATATGGTAAAAACTTTTTACCTTCTTCAAAATAGACATATGAAGTTAAAAAAAGTGAGATGCTTTCGAATAAGTGAATTCCAATTAATATTAAATGATTTTTTGTATTGGTAATTTTTTGATAAACAAAGTAACCTAAAATTATTGTTCCCATTAATAATATCATCCAACCAATAAAAATATGATTGTGCTCAATTTTGTCTAAACCTTTAGGAATTAATACAAGAGCAACTAAAATATGTTGAATGGAAAATAAATTTGATTTGATTTTGGTGTTCATAATAAAAAGATTTCTAAAGTTGCAATTAAATTTCCTGTCATATGCATTGTAATTGGCGTGTATATTGATTTTGTTGAAAATCTTGCATAAGAAAAAAGTGATGCATCAATAAATGTTTGTGCAATTCCAATTTTTGATGACAACGTGTTTTCAAAAGCAAATGAATGTGATCCAACAAATATTAAAGCTAAAATAAATATTGCAATATGTTTACTTATTTTCAGACTTATCAGTTTGCTTAAAAATAATCCTCGATAAATTAATTCTTCCGCGATTGGTGCAATGATTACCATTCCTATGATTCTAATAATCGATGGAACTAAATTAAAACTCTGTTTTTTTATTTCTAATATTCCGTTTCTATATAACAGATATTCAGTAATTAAGCAAAATAATAGGAAGGAGATACACCAGATAAAATATTTTTTTTTTGAATCTGGTTTTTGTATTGCTAATTCAGAAGTTGAAATTTTTTTCTGCTTAATTCTAATGTTTAATACAATTAGTATAACTAAAAATGGTAAAATTCTAATTAATACTTTTGTAATTTCACTCATATCTTGGTATTCTAATTATTTTGAAAGACATAACATTCACTAAAAGTAATAGTTTAATTTTTAGTTTCTATATATTTCGTTGTTGAGACGTAACGTTTAAATATATACAACTCATTATTTCTCTACCAACATCTTTTTTATTTTCTCAGCAATTTCTTCTGTATAGAAAATAGGAGCGCAGATGTGGCATTTCTTTACTTCATAAAATTCTTTCGGCTGGTTCGCATTGTCAAATATTTTTTTACCCATAAAAAAAGGAATCGTTTGGTCTTCGGTACTATGAATGACTAATAATGGTTTATGAAAATCTTTGATAGATTTCACTGCGCTGTAACCTTGTTTCACAAATAGTTTGCCTAACACAGGAACCATATGCGCACCAATATCTTTGTGCGACGAAAATGCGCCTTCAATCACCAAACCTTTAATATCACTTTCACGTTTTGCAGCAACCACAGCCGATAAATGTCCACCAAGTGATTGACCATAAATTACCAGTTTGGTATTGCTTACATCTTGTCGAGTTTTTATATAATCGAGCGCAGCCAATGCGTCTGCTAATACATGCACGCGAGTTGGTTTTCCTTCTGAAAAACCGAAACCACTGTAATCAAACATAAATACCTGAAATCCTTTTTCTACTAATGGCGCAATAGCTTGGTATTGACTTAGCAAGCAACCGCCATTTCCATGCAGATGCAATAAGGTAACAGTTGCTGTTGTGTTTGTTGGTTTCAATAACCAGCCATTTAATTTTTTTCCATCTGCATTTTTAAATATAATACTTTCAATCGTGAAGTTTTGTACTAATGTATCTGTTCCGTTTTTTATAAATGTTGGTTGATGTGATTCACCAGAAAAGAAAACAGTTACGGTATCTTTTTCTGCTTTTAGTGTTACTTGTTTGGTGCTTGCAGGTATTTTTGTTGGTTGCAAAAACAGTTTATTAAAACTGCAAGAAGCAAATAGAAAAGTAACTAAAATGAAAATTATGATGCTGTGTTTTTGTTGATGGATTTGCATGAGTATCATTTTATCTTCTTGTCTTTTTTCCTGTAGTGTTTCTCGTACTTGAAGTTCGCGATGGTTTTGGTTTTGCAGTTCGTTTATCAGGACTTGTTTTTTTAAATCTGTCAGTTGAAGTTGTTTTCGCAAATCGATTGCCAGTTGCTGGTTTGTCTGATTTTTGACTGCTTCTATTATCTGTATTCTTTTTTGTAGCACTACTTTTATACGGCTTTTTATCTGTTGGTTTTTTATTAAATGGTTTATGGTTGCTTACTTTTTTATCAGTATTTGTTTTTGCTTTAGTTGGTTTCTTTGTTGGTTTTATTACTTCTGAAGAAGAATCTTCTGTCAATCGATAGATTTCTTTCATTTCAGTTTCCGTCAATTCGCGCCATTCGCCAACAGGAATTCCTTTTAGTGAAATATGCATAATGCGCACTCTTTCTAACTTGGTAACTTCATAATTATAATGTTCGCACATTCTACGAATTTGCCGATTCAAACCTTGTACTAAAATAATACGAAACGTTTTCGGACCTTCTTGCGTTATTTTACATTTTTTTGTAGTGACACCAAGCATCGGAACACCAGTTTCCATACCAATAATGGCAGTATCTGTAAGTGGTTTGTTTACCGTTACTACATATTCTTTTTCATGATTGTTGCCTGCACGCAAAATGCGGTTTACCATGTCGCCATTGTTGGTCAAAAAAATTAAACCTTGCGAGTCTTTGTCTAATCTTCCAATTGGAAAAATGCGTACACCATAATTTACATAATCAATGATATTGTTGCGAATATTTTTTTCGGTGGTCGATACAACGCCAACTGGTTTATTGAGTGCAATAAAAATAATTTCTTCTTTTTCGCGCGGTTCCAATTCCATTCCATTCACTTGCACTTTATCGCCAACAAAAACCTGATCGCCTTTTTTTGCTTTTATTTTATTTACTAAAACTAAACCCTTTTCAATAAATTTATCGGCTTCTCTGCGCGAACACAAACCACTTTCGCTGATAAATTTATTCAACCAAATTCCATCACTTCTTTCCATTATTTATTTTTTTTGCAAGATAGCAATTTAGTGTATGCAATGTCTATTATTTCAAACTCAACAATTTTTCAATTTGCCTTCTGTGTCTTAGTATATGCACTATTGCGTGTTCTAACAACTGATCCATATCGAAATCCTGTTTCCAGGTTGTATGAATTATATTAGCTCTTATTTTGCGCCACGAAATATTCCATTTGTTGCTCAATGTTTCTTCTGTATATTTTAATACATTGTTTAATTCTGCAATTGCGAGTTTTGGAGTTGCTACATTATAGTTAGTTTTTCGTTCTATAAAATCATCTCCAAATTGTTTACGAATATAATTGCAATAACCAAAACCAGCTCGCACCACATGGTTCATAATAGTTTGAACGGATTGGCAATCTTTGTCTTTTGTTTGTGCATCTATTATTCGAACATAGGTATCGTCATTCATCGTTTTTAATAACTTTTGAAGTTCTTTGGTAGCGCGTTCATATTCGTCCATTAAAGCACCGATGGGTCCTTCTCTAAATGTTTTTGCCATACTTTATTGTTATACGTTTAAAGATACAAACTTAATTTAATTAGAAATACAATGTTTTGTTTGTTGATATTCTATTTTTTGGAACAGAATTTGAATACTTTTTTTATCTTTAATCAAACAAAAAAAACAAACGTATGAAAAAGTTAATTTTCATTTTAGCATTGGTTTTCTCTTTAGATACTTTTGCTCAACTTACTTTAAACGATGTAACCTTGCCAGCAAAAGCGAAAGGTACTACCGAACTTACCTTAAATGGTGGCGCTGTTCGTAAAAAAGCATTTTTTAAAGTGTATGTAATAGGGTTGTACCTTGGACAAAAAAGCAAAGATGCAGCAGCCATCATTAATAACAATGCTGAAGTATTGGTGCAGTTGCAAATTACTTCATCTGTAGTAAGCAGCAGCAATATGTCGGAAGCTATTGAAGAAGGTTTTGGTAAATCGATGAAAGGAAATACCGCTTCACTGCGACCAAAAATTGATGTATTTATTAACACCTTTAAAAAAGATCCAATAAAAGAAGGCGATGTATTTGTGTTGAATTATATTCCAGGTGTTGGTTTGAAAACATCTAAAAACGGAAAATTAGTTTCTACAATTGAAGGCGAAGATTTTAAGAAAGCTTTACTTGGTATTTGGCTGGGCGCAGATCCAATAGATTCAGGTGTAAAAACTGGATTGTTAGGTAAATAATTTAAAATAAATTAATTATAAATAATAAATCTCAACCAATTGGTTGAGATTTTTTATTTTCTATATTCAGGAAATTGGTTTTTATGCTTTCTTCAGTTTGTAAATACTGCGTTTTATCATATTTTATACTGATACAAGTCATTGTTTTTCTGTTTATTATAAACTAACTTTACAAAAACTAGAAAAATGAAAAAAATTATTGTTGCATTAGATGCTCTTACTTATAATGAATATGCATTAGAATATGCGATTGGTGTTGCTAAACGTTCTGGTGGTATGATATTAGGTGTATTCTTACACGATTTATCTTATGTGTATTCTGAGATTCCGAGTGTTTATGAATTTATACCTGTTGAATATAGTTTTGTGGTAGAAAAACAACATATCGACAGTAAAAAACTTGACTTAAATATTAAGTTATTTAACGAAAGATGTAACGCTGAAAATATTAAACACAAAGCACATGTTTACGATGGTGTAAACATTGTAGAATTCTTAATTAAAGAATCTGTATTTGCAGATTTATTGGTGTTAGACGAGCACATGAGTTTTACACATACTACTTCAGACCAGCTTTCTAATTTTATTATTGATATTATTGAAGATTCGAATTGTCCGGTTTTAGTTGTGCCGCACAAATACTTACCAGTTGATAATGTATTTCTTTGTTATGACGGAACTCCATCGAGTGTAAATGCTATTAAAATGTATTCGTATTTATTTCCATCTTGGACTCAAAAAATAACTGCATTGGTTTCATTTAATGAAACATCAACCAATCATTTAAAAAACAGCGAAAACATTAAAGATTTATTGCATCAACATTTTACCAATTTAATTATTGATGTAGAAAATAGTTATCATTCTGATGCAATCATTGTAAACTTTTTTAAAGAAAATTGTAAAAATGGTTTTATTGTAATGGGTGCGCGCAAACGCAGTCCGTTTTCAAGAATTTTTAGAAAAAGTTTAGCATACACATTTATAAAAGAAATAAAAGTGCCCATTTTTATTGCACATAACTAAAAAAATAAACAACTATAACATGATAAAGAAAACAACGAGTGCAGCCGCAAAAAAGAAATCGGCTCCAGTAAAAAAAGCAGTTTCAACAAAGTCAACACCAGCAGTTGAACTGCCAAAAGTAAATAAAGAAATTGCTATCATTAATAGTCCATTTTGGAATATTTGGGACAAAGGTAAATCGTATAAAGTGAGTATTCCAATTGCAGGACTTTGCAAAAAAGATATTTCTGTAAAAACAATCGGAAATCAACTGATTATAAGCAGCGAAAAAGAAAACGCAAAAGAAAAAGAAGGCAAAAATTTTATCGTTCAGCAATATAGTTTTAGTTCTTGGAGCAAATCCATTAATCTTCCAGAACCGATAAGTGAAAAAGACATCAAGATAAATTATAAAGATGGTGTGTTGAAAATTGAAATGAATAAATTGAAACAGAAAATCCAACCAAAACTTAAATAAAAATCGTAAAACAAACTTGAAATACTAACTCAAATTAATTCAATCAAGAATGAACAATATTTCAAGAATCAAAGATGTTTTAAAATCCTTTTTTGCAGAAATTGGAGAACTTTCTTTTTTTACAGGAAGATTTTTTAAAGAAGTTTTTAAGCGTCCATTTGAATTTAAAGAATTTCTCAGACAATGCTATAACATGGGCAATCAATCGCTTTTTTTGGTTGCAGTAACTGGCTTTATAATTGGACTCGTATTTACGTTACAATCAAGACCAACGCTCGAAGAATTTGGTGCAGTTTCCTGGATGCCATCTATGGTGAGCATTTCTATTATTCGTGAAATCGGACCCATCATTACCGCTCTTATTTGTGCTGGCAGAATTGGCTCTGGCATCGGCGCAGAACTCGGTTCTATGCGTGTTACTGAACAAATTGATGCCATGGAAGTTTCAGGAACCAATCCTTTTAAATATTTGGTAGTCACACGCATTTTAGCAACCACACTTATGATTCCAATTTTAGTTTTTTTTGGCGATGCCATTTCTATTTTTGGTTCTTACATGGTCGAAAACATAAAAGGTAACGTGTCGTTTTTGTTATATTACAATCAGGTTTTTAATAGTCTCGAATTTAGTGATATTATACCAACAACAATTAAAACATTTTTCTTTGGTTTTGCTATTGGATTGGTAGGTTGCTACAAAGGTTATAATTGTAAAAAAGGAACGGTTGGTGTAGGTATAGCTGCCAATTCTGCTGTGGTTTATACTTCTATGTTGTTGTTTTTAATAGATTTTATCGCAGTATTTATTACCAATATTTTTGTTGATATATGAGTACAGAAGCAAATAATACAGAACACATTATTGACATCCAAAATCTTCGGAAAAGTTTTGGTGATAACTGTGTTTTAGATGGTTTTAATATGTATTTAAACAAAGGCGAAAATGTGGTTATCATGGGAAAATCTGGTTCTGGAAAATCAGTGATGATAAAATGTTTAATTGGATTAGAAGAACCAGATAGCGGCACGATAAAAATAATGGGAAAAGACATTAGTAAAATTTCGACAGACGAATTGAATGAACTACGAACAGAAATTGGTTTTCTTTTTCAAGGAAGCGCGCTTTACGATTCTATGTCTGTTCGCGAAAATCTGGAATTTCCATTACGAAGACACACTAAAAAATTTGGTAAAATAAAAGATACAACACAATTGGTAATGGAAGCATTAGAAAATGTTGGCTTGGCGCATGCTATTGATTTAATGCCAAATGAACTTTCTGGTGGTATGAAACGAAGAATTGCATTGGCGCGAACATTAATTCTGCAACCAAGTATTATTTTATATGACGAACCAACAACAGGTTTAGATCCGATTACTTCAAAAGAAATTATTTTATTGATGATGTCTATTCAGAAAAAATACAATACATCATCGATCATCATTACTCACGACGTAGATTGCGCCAGAGTTATTTCAAACAGAATGATATTATTAGTAGATAGTATAAATTACGCAGAAGGTACATTCTTAGAATTATCCACCTCAAAAGATCCGAAAGTACAAGCATTCTTTAAATAAGAAATTATGGAAAAATCAAATTCAGAAAAAATAAGATTAGGTGTTTTTGTAACGATTGGTTTATTGATTTTTGTTGTTGCCATTTATTTTATTGGTGAGAAACAAAAATTATTTGGCAACACCGTGCATTTGAAAGCTATTTTTAAAAATGTAAATGGTTTGCAAATCGGCAACAATGTTCGTTATTCAGGCATCAATATCGGTACTGTTCGTGCTATAGATATGACCAACGATACAACAATCACTATCGATATGATTTTAGATAAAAAGATTTTCAGTCATATAAAACAAGATGCAGTTGCCACTATTGGTTCTGATGGTTTAGTTGGAAATATGATAGTAAATATTCTTCCAGGTACTGGCAACAAACCATCCGTAAAACCAAACGATGTTATTGCTAGTTTTTCCAGAAAAAGCACCGATAATATGTTAAACACCTTAAGTGTAACCAATGATAATGCAGCATTATTAACAGCTGATTTACTGAAAATCACGAAAGAAATAATTCATGGAAAAGGCAGTATTGGTTTATTAGTAAATGATACTATTATGTCTGGTGATTTAAAACAAACTTTATATTATTTAAAAGAAACCAGTAAAGGTGCGTCTGAAACAGTTCTGAAATTAAATAAATTAATTGCATCCTTAGATAATAACAACAATGTAATTGGTGTTTTAAAAGACACTGCAGTGGCAAGTCAGATTAAACATATTGCAAGCAGTTTAGATAAAACAGTAGCAGATTTAAATGCAACCATTCTGAATATTAAAGATGGAAAAGGCGCTATCAATTATCTTTCTAATGATTCAAAACTAGTAGCACAAATTGATAATATTGTAACTAATCTAAATGAAACAATGACCAACATAAATCATGGAAAAGGTGCAGTTGGTTATTTAATAAATGATCCAAGATTGGCAAAACAAATTGATTCTACTATGACCAATATTAACGATGCCAGTTTTAGATTGAATGAAGATTTAGAAGCATTAAAACACAATATACTGTTACGCAGATATTTTAAAAAACAAGAAAAGGCGAAACAGAAAGCAGCTGAAAAGAAAAATTAATGTTTTGCATTTTACTGTCGATTTGTTTTATTTCAGATTCACAAACCGTATCGCAGCGTCTGCCATTTTATCGAAATAGGAAACATCTTTTTTATTGTTTCTTGAAAAATGAAAATGCTCCAAACCTGTCCAGATAAAAAACCACGAAGCAGGTTCTGATAAAATTACCATTGCATGCACTGCAAATTTCTCTGGTTTGTTGTAAGATATGTAGCTGGCAAACAACATTAATACTGCACCAAATACAATATAAAATATTCCTTTTAAGTTTTTGTTTTTAACGTCTGTTTTTACAGTTTGCTGACAGTTTTTAAAATAAACATGCAAACGTTTAATGATTAATTTTTCATCATGTTCATTTCTTAAATGTTCTGGCATCGCTAATTTAAGATGAATTTTATTTCTGTTTTTTTCATCACAAACTTTTCGTACTTCTGAAAGAAAATCATCTGAAACTGTTCGTTCCGACAATGGACGCGAATCAAAACTGGAAAAAATATCATCATAAGCATCTAACCAAATACTTATTTCATAAATGTCTGATGACTCTTGTTCTTGTTGGTAAATTGCTTCCGTTTTCATAGATGTATGTAATTTACAACATATGCAGCGAATTATTTTTTTTTAAACATTTCACAACTTTTTTAAAGATGATAGTGTTTAGTCGCTATTACTCATCAAAAAAATAATCTTTATGAAATCAATTTTTAAAACTGCATTATTCATTGCAGCAAGTTTTTTTAGTGTTCAGTCATTTGCACAAACCTCAAAAGACATTGTGGATGTAGCTGCTGGTTCAGCAAATCACACTACATTAGTAGCAGCAGTAAAAGCTGCTGAATTAGTAGAAACCTTAAAAGGTACAGGTCCGTTCACCGTGTTTGCACCAACCAACGATGCATTTGCTAAATTGCCAAAAGGTACAGTAGAAAGTTTATTGTTACCGGAAAACAAAGCTAAGTTAACTGCAATATTGACGTACCATGTTGTGGCTGGAAATTTAACGGCTGCTGATGTGTTGGCTGCAATTAAAAAAGGCAAAGGCAAAGTTGTTTTAACAACAGTAAATGGTGCAAAATTAACTGCAAAATTAGTGAAAGGAAAAGTAACAATTACAGATGCCAATGGCGGAAAATCTACCGTAACTGCTACTGATTTAAAAGGAAGCAACGGCGTGATTCATGTTGTTGACTCGGTATTATTACCTAAATAATTTTTTTGGTTAGAATTATTGAACGGCTGGTTTTATTTAAATCAGTCGTTTTTTTTATTTTAAAAACTTTCTTCTGATTACTTCTACTAAACCAATAGCCAGAAAACCAGCGAGTGTGGCATAGATAGCCGTGTTTCGTTTTTTGTCGATGGTTTTGTTATACCATTCTATAGCTTCGGTTTCGGTGATGTATTCTTTGTTGTTGTGCTTCAGTGAAAAAATTGGAATACCTTCACCAGTAATTTTCGGATTCTCTTCCGGACTGTATGCCATCGTAATGATTGCACTGTCTGCCACTTCATCCACAAACTCGCTCCAATTAATATAGGCAGGAATAAAAGTAGTATTCGCTTCTTTTATAATGATATAATGACCAGATGATGAGCCAGAAGGCAATGATATAGTATTGCCTGCACCGCTAAGCGTGCCGCTGATATGCGCCAGTTTTCCTTTTTCTACTTTTTGATGTGGTTTGGTTAAGTAATCTTTCCAGAACAAAAACGCAACCACAAACGCCATGATGGAAAGCGCATGTAATTTTAGTAAAGAAAATAGTTTGTCCATTGTATATTCGTTTGTATATAAATTTCGCATTTGTTTTGAATATACTGATACCAAATGTGTGGTATTTTTGTTGCTCAAACGCTGACAGTGCTCAAATTCTTTCGAGACCAAGGCATAGTGTTTTCACCTGCCGTCTACCAATACGTTTAATTTATTCTAGCTTTAGTTTGAGTTGTGGTTGACTTGGCTAGAAACAAGTATTCATTATTT
>CALLKF010000020.1 GCA_938008535.1 uncultured Saprospirales bacterium
AATTGGTGCTACTAAACGTTTATCAGCATTTTTGCCAACAGAAATACTTTCAATTCCTTTATTAACCTGTTCTAATTGGTCTTTATAAGGTTTAGATAAGACTTCATCTTTTATTTCGCTTATCTTATTAGAAAGATTTGATTTTTTAGTAAGTAAAGCAAGTAACTGTGGTTGCAATTCTTCTTTTACATCATCCTTGACAGCGTTGTACGTTTTTGAAACATCATTGTATATTTTTGTTTCATTATCAAACTGTTGTTGGCTGATTTGTCCTTGCTTTAACTGTAATTCTTTTATTTTAGCAAAATCTTCTGGGTTTTCAATAGCCATTTTCATAGCTTCTTGCTGATTGAATTGAGTTTGGCTATTTATCTCAATAGGTGTCATTAAAAATGAAGAACCTGCAGTAATCAAAAACGTTTCTAATCCTTGTTTATCTAAAATATGCAACCTATCATCCAATCCACCATCAACCATATCTGTTTCAGATATTTGGTTGTTAAAGTAATTATTTGCTATTGCTTGTGTGGTATTCTCAATTCCTAATTCTTCAATATTCTCGCCAATAGTATTTATGATTGCACCAGAAACAAACTCTTTTGCGTAATCTTTTACCGATAACTTGCCATCTTTTATTAAAGCGAGTTTCGCTGCGTTTAATCCATCGGTTTTTAAAAGATTAAATAATCCTGCACCTTTGGCGATATTAAACTCCATTGGGTTTAACATAGATGAAGTACCTGCTGCAACACCTATTATATTTGACAATAAATCTGCGTTGCGTGGATCTAATCCTTTTTTTATTGCATCGTTAAATACATCGCGTTTAGTTTGCTGATATGCAATACCCATAGATGTCAATTTCTGCAACTTTTCACCTGCACCAACCATTCCTGCACCTTTAGTACCGAGTATCATAATACCCATGTCAATCATAGTGTTTAGTCCGTTGTCGACTAACGCACCACTATTCATTTCATTCCTTGTTTTATAGGTTTGTGGGTTTGAACTGAATTTTTCTACTACCGATTGTGACACGCTTAATGGAACTTTGAAGTTGTTTTTATCACGAACATCTATTGGTTCACCACTTTCATCTACAAATACTTTATAGCCATCTACATCAGCAACTTTATTAAAAACACCTGTTTTTTTATCGGTAGAAACTGGTATTGATTCGATAAGGTTATCAGAAAATCTATTTCCCCAATCAGCAACTTTGTCTGTCCAATCATATCCTTTATCAATACTTGTTGCAAGTGATGGCAACTCTGCAATCATTTTTACTACATGCCCTGCGCCATAAGCAAGTTTATTGCCTATGTAGTTTAATTCATCACCTATTTTATAAATTTTATCATTCTTTGCTCTTTCATCTACTCCTTGTTGTGCTTTTTCTACTTTTTCACGACTACTTTTCACTTCGGAATATCTACTATCATTTATTAAACCATTTGCTTTTGTAGATAATTCGTTTTGTTTTTCACGAAGCTGTCTGAATTTATTAAAATCTTGGTCGTTTAAAATGTCGTAATTTCCTTGTTTGGCAACTTCCATATAATTATCACCAAACTTTTGTTTCAATACTGTATCATAATCATCCGCGCGTTGTTTTACTGCTTTGAATAGTGAACCGATTTTATTGTATTCGTATTCATATCCATATTTCGGATTAGAACTTGCTTGTTCTTTTAAATACAATTCACGGTCTTGGTTTTTAAGTCCGTTAGAAACTAAAAAGTCATTTAAAGTATTTTCGTCATTACCTAACAATGCTTCATCATCGAACTGTTGCCAATAGTCAAGATTATTTTTCATGTCCGATTTAAGTATCGTACTTATAGCTTCGTCTGTATTTTTAGCATTGGCTAATTCAGGAATTACAGCAAGTATATTTTGACGCGTGTCTTTTTTTGCATCCTTAACTACTTGTTGTTTTTGTTGTAATTGTTGAACTTCTTTCTTTACTTGCTGTGGAATGACATTTTGTGAAGTTAATATTTGCGTGGTGTTATCGAACTTGTTTTGTCCTTTAATACCATCGTTGATTACTGTATTATAATCTTGGAAATTAGTTTGTGTTGGAGTTTTTGCATTGATAAACTTTCTTTCATCGTTTATAGAATTTAATGCTATCTCTGGTTTGAATGGTTGCCCTAAACCTGGCAATGCTTTATTATTCGGATTCGGATTTACTTTTGGTAATGATAAATCTAAATTGTATGATGATTGGGAAGTTTTTGTAGTACCATTGCTTGAAACTTGTGCAGTATGTTTTGAAACTTCTTTTTTTTTTACAGGTTGTGATTTTAAGAAAGTAGAAATTTCATCATCGGTGGCACCTGCTTGTTTTGCGCCAATTAAATCAAAGTCAGTACCATTCGCTTTTAAGAACGACTGAATTTCTTCATCACTTGCGCCTGCTTGTTTTGCTCCTAAATAATCAAATTCAGCCATATTATTTCTTTAAAAATTGATTAAGGTCAATGCCAGTTGATTTCTTTTCTTTAACTGAAATAGTAGTTTTGTCTGAACTAGTATTCGGTTTACTAAATGTTTTGTTTGATTTGTTTTTGTCAACTAAAATACCATTAGGTGTGAAATTAAAATCCGTTGTTGGAGTGACTTGTTTTTTTTCGTATGGTGCTTGGTAGGACATTAATTTTTGTATTCCATAAATATCAGGATTGCCATTTTTGTCTTTAACTTTAATTAATTGTAGTCCACTTGTTTTATTTACTACAACATATTGTGCGTTATCATCTACTTCTGTTTCTTTACCAAAACTATTTGTTGCTTTTAAATTAGGGTGTTGTTGTTTTACGGTGCTTCCAACCGCAGGATATGTATTTGTAATTACATCATCTACTTCAATTGGTTCGTTTTTGCCTGGTACATTTACAAATGTCTTTCCTACGCTTACACCATTTAATAACGCACCTTTTTGTTGAGAACCACCAGCAAGTAAATCTGTTACAATTTCAGGAAAGTCAGATTCTAATTGTTGTTCTTTTGTGTTTAATGAAGCATATTTAAAAGCTGAATCTTCGGCTTGTTTTTTCTTTTTAAAATCTAAGTTATCATGTTTGTATTGGTCAAAAAACGGAAGTTTTATAGCAGCTCTTTGAA
>CALLKF010000021.1 GCA_938008535.1 uncultured Saprospirales bacterium
GCTCTTCCGATCTCATATTTGCATAAGGATTCGGAATTTTATCTTTACTCTGATACAGCCTAACCACCATATTTGCTTTAGTTTCAGCGCTGGCGCGAATAAGTTCGTCTTTCTGCTCAAATAATTCCATTATGGCCTTGTCGGCACCAAACAATTCCGCTTTTGTAGAATAATTACTTTTTCTCTCGTCCTGCTCTATACCAATATCCACCTTTGGCGTACCGGCAAATTGGAAGCAAATATCTACCATCTGATTGATAACCTGCAGGTACATATTCAGCATTTGGACCGGATATGTAACTGTACGGTAAGTATTAGGATTGCTTTGTTTGCCATCAAGTGTTTGCGTGCCAACAAATCCGGTACCAATATTTAAGGCATTCATTAAGTCTGTAACCTGGATATCCGGCATTACTACCTTCAATATTTCTGCTGTTTCTGCCAATGATTTAATATCGATATCGGTACGCGTCGGTTTCATACGCGCAATTTCATTTTGGTATTTTACCCATAAAATTGTCGCAATATCTTCAAACTTTTTAATATTATAAATTGGAGAAGCAGAAGTCAAATCTTTGTTTATTCCACGAATAAGAATTACCGGAGAATAAGCGTTTCCTATTTTTCCGTTTTCTTTTTTTCTACTCATATTCTCAATTGGACCGTATTTATATACTTGATCGATAGCCTGAACATAATATGCGCGGTACCATTTCTGAATTTTATTTTTAACATGCGAGCTTCCATTATGATTTCTCAGGATTACTTTATTATCCTGAAACATCACTTTCATTGAATGTTCATCTACAGTACTCCAATAGCATAATTTGACATTTAAAACTCCGGTTTTGTCTGCAGCACCAGTCAGCAATGAATATGTATCGTCTAAAATATTTGGATGATACGTAATATCACCACCTTCTGCAACCGTTGATGTATGTAGTTCGTTTTTTATCATTTCATAAAAAGAATCTACATTAAACTTTTGGTCTATTACAAATGCATTTGCATCGCTATAATTACGTTTTGTGCCACCAATTACCTTCAAATCTCTAATCGATATTGGTTCTTCACAAATTTTATTGTCTTGACCAAAATATACGTGTGTACAGCATACGCCAGCGGTAATTAAACTTTTATTTATCAGTGGATTAATTTCAAATTTGAAATTATTTCCGTTATTGATTATGTCAATGTGTTTTTCCAACAATACCTCAATGCTGTTTTTGTAACCAATATTTTGATAAAATTGTAATTCTTCAATGGTTTTTGGCGTATAATCTTTGAGTTTTGATTTTGATTTTAATTTTTGTCCAATAATATCTGCGCCTAATGCTTCATTTATAGGGCCTTGCAGTTCCAGTAATGTTTCTAGTTCAATAATGTATCGCTTTTGTTCGTTCTTACTTTTTTCATCTACTAATTCAATGTTTGTATAGCTATCTACCTTATTTAACCTGGAGTACATGCTTGCAAAAATCTTCTTGCATAATCCAAGCGGCGAAAAGTCTAAATCGTCTACCGTAAAATATCTTTCAGTACCATTTCTGGAAAATTTATTCGTAAAAAACGATTGATATTTGTCAAACGGCTGCAATGCTTGTGCATAAAGTTCGTTGAGTCCGGCATTGTCTTTTGCATCTTGTCCGATTGAACAAGGTTTTGCAATCAACACCTTACACACTTCTTTTGCATATGGTTCATCAGTTTTTGCACTAACTGAGTATTTTTTTGATTCTTTAGGCAATATGCTCATGTCTTAAAATTTAACGTTTGCTAATAATTCTTTCATTCTATTATCCGAAATTCTACCTTTATATTTAGACAACAATGTGCTGGTGATACACTCACCAATCATATATGCAGTTGCAATATCGTGTTTTGGCATGGTTTCCGGTGTAACAGTTATAAGCTGGTCTAAACATTCTATGTGTCTTTCTGCAAGGCCATACAATTTAATATACATTCTTGTAGAATCAAAATAATTCTGCTTAGATTCTTTGGTTGTTTTGATTCCATAGTTGTCGCGTGTGGTTTCATTAATGAGATTTCCTTTAGCATCCATCAAAAATCCCATCATTCCTTGCTTGTCCAAGAAGTCAAAAATAGTCCTAGTACTTCTTTCATAAAGAAGCGGACAGCCGTAATAGATTAATGCCATGGCAATATCTTCCCACATTTCTTTCACATCATCGGTCCGGAAGAACATTACGGCCACGGTTCTATTTGTTTCAAAATTCAATCCATTGTTTAGCGGATTGCCCTGCTCGTCCAATTTGTCGCCATCGATTGTTACGTCAAACAGTCTTTTTATCCTGAGTGCCGGCTTAGAACTTTTTGAATTTATATGGAGTTGTCCTTTATTATAGTCAACTGGATCCAATGTTGCAATATATTTACCAACGTTCAAAGGCATTATTTTACCTAACATCTTCTGAACATGGTTTTTAATCTCAGGGTGGCCGCTTATATTAAACCTGGCATTTACGTTAAAATCGCGATATTCCGGCTTTGCTTCTACATTTACTGATTCTAACCGGTTAATCCAACTCATCTGTGAAAATACCGGTCGTTTAGGATCATCAATAGGAAGTTCTAAGGCATTTAATCTAGCTTGGTGTAATAATGCAAAATCAAATTGACAAACCTCAGATGATGGCGTTAGTGCGTCTTCAATAAATCTTGGATTTTTACGTTTAAATTCACGCGCTTTTTCGTAGCCAGCATTCTTTAGTGTGTTTTCGTATTCAGCATCTAAATGCGCCTGAGCTTCATCAAATAAAGAAAAGCCAAACTTATTCATATATCCATTAAACCCAAATGCACTCGGCTCAAAATATCTTCGTGCACCATAGGTACTACACCATTTTTCTGTTGCAGTTTCCGGCGCACATACATCGTACATTTCTCCAACAACCTTTATTTGTTCGTCTTTAATTTCATCAATAGAAGAAACAAAAGCCATTAGTCCGGCATATTTAATTATTTCACCAGTTAACGGATCCTGAATGTTGTGTTTTATACCACCATCTTTAACACATAATAGGTTTTTTTCCATTGTTACAAATGGATTTGTATTCGGCCACTTATAGCATTCATCAATAACACCAAGGCGTATAAGTTGACCGTCAAAGGCTGTTTCTACTGTAGGTGATGTATATAAGAAATTATTTACATCTGGAAATGCTAATTCATCGGTGGTTTTTTCACCTTTCATTTTTTCATTATATCTTGCAGTTAAATACGGCTCTGGTAGTAATAAATCTGGTAGTTTTAATAAATTAGCTTTTACCGGAGTGAAATTTATCTGTTTTGATTTTGTTATGTTGTAGTTCATAAGACCACAATTAGAATTCTTTATTGTAGTCATAACTTTTTCTGCGGCAGCATTATTTGGCGCCGTTCCACCACCACGTCTACCTTTAAAATAAAGCAATCCTAATACATCTGGCGCATAAAAGCTGTCAGCTAGCAATAAATCGTAAAACCACTGGGAATCCCAGAATTTTGAAAAGTTTATGGTATTTGCTCGATAATAGTTTAGAAAAT
>CALLKF010000022.1 GCA_938008535.1 uncultured Saprospirales bacterium
TTCCTCTTTATAAAGAAATCGCTAATTTTTATTTAATATTTATTTAAAAAGTTGGAATGTTTAATTCGCTACAGTTTACTAATGCTGGATTAGAATATTTATTATGCCATTCATCATTCCTAACATTATATATATCATATGGTGCAAATCCAGCAGGCATCAACTTACTAAATATCATCTTTCTTTTTTTCGTAAATTCAGACGGTACTACTTCACAGCCGTAGCCACATTTTTGTGTAACAATTATTCTAATTTCATATGGTTGCTGTGTTGGGTATTCAACATATACGTATCCTAAACCACCACTAAGTGTAAAATCACTAGTCTCATATTTCCGTTTAAAGCAACTACTATTTGGGTATGCAGAATTTGCATCACTTAAAATAAAAACAGAAATATCATAACTAGTAGAAGAAGCAGTATTAATCAAATCATATGGTGTAAAAGGTGCATATGGCTCAGTATGTTTTTGGAGTGAACAGAATGGTGCTTGATTAGAAGCGAAACTACTATTATAATTGTTAGTAGGAAATGGCAAAAATAATTGCGCTGTAGAAAACTGAGTTAATGGATCTACTGGACCACCACCTGTTGCTGTTGTTTCACAACAACTTGGCGACATCAAAAATGAAGAAGCCATAATGGTTATTAAATAAATAAATAGCTTCTTATATAAAGAAGTGTGGTGTGGTGTGGTGTGGTGTGGTGTCATAATATTAAAATTATAAAATCAAATATAATACAAGTTTTTTAAAATAGCAAATATTTTCTATAATATTTTCAAACTATATACTTGTATGTACAATCATTTTGTGTAAGTAAATCTATTTTTGTAATATTGTGTATGAAAAAAACATCAATTCTACTTTTTGTATTTTTAAACTTCTGTACTTCAATTTCATTTGCGCAAATTTCAATCATTCCGTTACCAAACGAAATCACCTATACTTCAGGTAAATTTAGTTACGCAAAAGGTTTTGATATAAAAACCATTCGTGGCGACGAAGGAACGCGTTTGGTTTCTAACGAACTTCTAGATTTTTTTTCTACTAAAAAAATTCCAACAGTACAGTTTTCTCCAATTTCAGTTTCTGTTAATTTGCTAAAAGAAAATACAGTACCGAATGATGGTTATACTTTATCCATTACCACTAATAACATTGCTATCGCATCCTCAACAAACGCTGGATTATTTTATGGTTTACAAAGTTTATTTCAATTAATAAACCAAGATACTTCAACTTATAAAAAAGGAAAATTGGATAGCTTATATAAAACCTTACCTTGTATAGAAATTAAAGATATTCCAGCATTTAAATTTCGTGGTTTTGGAATAGATCTTTGTAGCCATTTTTTCTCGGTTGATGTGCTTAAAGAATATATTGACGAAATGGCAAAACTGAAATTAAATCATTTGCAGCTAAAATTAGTTGATAGAAAAGTATGTAGAATTCCAATTTCCAATTTTCCAAAATCAACGCTTAGCGATTCGGTTAAAATTCAAAATAGTGAAGGTTATTTTAGTTCCTACTCTAAAGATGACATTACAAGTCTTGTAAAATATGCACGCGAACATTTTATAACTATTATTCCTGAAATAGATTTTTCTTATTTACTATTGAATGATACTTCACTCAACCAGAAAGCAAGTGTTGATGAAATTTTAGCATTATTTCCTGGAAACTATTTACACATAAACGGTGCAAATTATTTTAGCACAGAAACAACAGCATATATTACTGCGAAAGGAATTAAAATTATTGGTTTTGACAATGCATTATCAACTTCTATAGTTCAAAGCTATAAAAACAATAACGCTGGTGTTAATGCAGCTCAAAAAAGTAAAGATGTAATTATGTCGCCGAGAAATTTAACGGCACTCGATAATTATCAATATTGGGACGACAGTAAATTATCAAAAAACATGTTGTATTTACCATTAGATATGGTCTATAAATTCGATCCGTTATCTAAAATAAAAGATGATAAAACAGCAGAACACATTTTAGGTGGTGCTGCAACCATTAACACTCAATTTTATAAAACTAAAAAGGAATTACAAAAGCTAGTCTTTCCAAGGTTATATGCAATTGCTGAATGTTTATGGACCAAAAAATCAAATAAAAAATCGTTCAAAGATTTTAATATTCGTTTGGAAAAAATTGGCTATCCAGGTCAGCTAACAGAAAAAATAAATTGGGTAAAGTTTAAGTAAGTAATCAACCAGCATTGATCAAAATAACACCTGCGATAATTACAAAAGTACCTGTAATATGTTTCCAGTTCATAGCTTCGTGAAACCAAAAATAAGATACTAAAAACAGTCCTACGATTGTCAATGAAAAGAAAATTGCGCTTCCTGTATTTAATGAAATTGTTTTTAATGCCTCTGTAAAGCACACCGAATTTAAAAACCCGAAAATTAAACTTGCAAAAAGAATGGTCCAGTATTTTACTGGATTTTTTTCTGCCATAGATGCATATTTAAATCCAATGTTAGTGATAATATTAAAAAAAATCGCCAGCCAAAGCATGTAATTTGTTAGTACCATTATTTTTTTTGTGTTTAATAAATATACTCTTTAAATAGCAACATAGTACTTATTTTATCTCGTATTTTAAGTAATTATTAAATAATTTACATATGATGCTGTAAATCAAACACTTGAAAATTTCAATAAAAATATCTAAATCTATATACTCTATATATTTGGTAGATTTTGTAGGTTTGTGAAAATTATTTAACTCAAATCTTTATCTATGCAAAAAGTATCATTACAAACATTTATAATGCTATTCTTATTAGCAATTGTAATACAGACAAAAGCACAAGACACATCACTTGTGAGTCAGCCAGTTTCTCAAACTACGATTACACAAACCATAATTGTAAAAGGAAAAATTATTGATATAGCTAAAAATGAACCTTTACTAGGTGTAAATATTACAGTTAAAGGTACAACTGAAGGTGCAATTACAGATGTGAATGGAAATTTTGAATTAGTTGTAAGCGATACAACAACAAACAGAATTATAGAAATTAGTTATCTAGGTTACGAAAATAAAGAGTTTATTATCAGCAATTGGTCTAAAGAATTGAGAATTGGTTTGATAGAAAACACTAGTAATATTGATGAAGTTATTGTAACATCTAGAAGAAGAAAAGAAGAAGCTCAAGATATTCCAATTCCAATTACTGTAATTAGTGGAAATCAAGTTGAAAACAGTGGTTCATTTAATGTAAACAGAGTTAAAGAACTAATTCCATCTGTTCAGTTATATTCATCCAATCCAAGAAATACATCCTTAAATATCAGAGGTCTTGGAACTACATTTGGGTTATCAAATGATGGTTTAGATCCAGGTGTTGGTTTTTATGTGGATGGTGTTTACTATGCAAGAGCAGCAGCTACTACTTTAGATTTTGTAGATATTCAACAAATAGAAGTTTTACGTGGACCACAAGGTACTTTATTTGGTAAAAATACTACTGCTGGTGCTTTTAACATCACCACTCGTAAACCGACTTTTACAAGAACTGGGAACTTAGAGTTAAGTTATGGTAACTATCAATTTGTTCAAGGAAAAGCTACTATTTCTGGACCAATTGTAAAAGATAAATTGGCAGCTCGTATTTCATTTTCTGGCACACATAGAAACGGATTATTAGAAAATGTTGTAACTAAAAAAGACGTAAACACACTCAGCAACATAAGTGCAAAATTACAGTTACTTTATAAACCAATTGAGAAGTTAGACATTTTAATATCTGGTGATTTTACGTCACAACGTCCTGATGGTTATGCACAAGTAAACGCTGGTGTAGTAACTACGCAAAGACCAGGTTACAGACAATTTGATAGTATTATTGCTGCTTTAGGATATACATTACCTACTCAAAATCCTTTTGATAGAAAAATTGATCATGATACACCTTGGAAATCTGGTCAAAATATGGGTGGCTTTTCTGTGAATATTGATTATAAGTTAGGAAAAGGAACCTTAACATCTACAACTGCTTTAAGATTCTGGAAATGGATGCCTTCAAACGACAGAGATTTTACAGGATTGCAAGCATTGGCATTATCTCAGGCACCATCAAAACACAGACAATGGTCGCAAGAATTTAGATATGCTGCTACGTTTACTAAAAAATTAAGTGGTGTTTTTGGTGTTTTCTTATTTGGTCAAAAATTAAGAGCGGATGGATTTCATCAAGAAGAAGGTGGAAAAGATACTTGGCGTTTTGTTCAATCATCCACCAGCGCACTATGGAAAACACCAGGTTTATTTGAAGGTTATGGCTTAAAATCTTATCCATCTTTAGATAATTTTAGTGGTGCTATATTTGCACAAGTGGATTGGGAAATTTTTAAAGGTTTTAGGATTCTACCTGGTTTAAGATTAAACTACGATAAAAAATCGGTGGATTTTAGAAGAGAAGTATATGGTGGTTTGGAAACTACTAACGCAGCATTATTAGCTTTAAAAAAATCTGTTTATTCAAACCAAGAATTTAAGGCAAATGCTAGTAATTTCAATGCTTCTGGTCAATTAACAGTTGCTTATTCACCACATAAACAAGTAAAAATATATGCGACTTATGCTAATACTTTCAAGCCAATTGGTTTAAATTTAGGTGGACTTCCAACAGACAGCACTGGTGTCCTGATTGATTTAGCAAAAGTAAAACCAGAACTTACACATCATTTCGAGTTTGGCTTAAAAACAGAACCGATAAAAAATTCTATCTTAAATGTTACTGCATTTTTTACACAAATAAAAAATTATCAAACATTAGTGCAAACACCTGATTTAACACTAAACAGAGGATATTTAGCCAATGCAGAAAAAATCAGAATTGCTGGACTTGAAGTTGAATTAAGTTACCGATTTAAAAAATACATTACAGTTAATGCTGGATTTACATTTACGGATGGAAAATACCTATCGTTTAAAAATGCTCCATTACCATTAGAAGAAACTGGTGCACGACCTGCTTATAAAGATATTTCAGGTGGTGTGCTTCCAGGTATTTCAAAATATATTACCACTTTTGGTATTGATGCAGCTTATCCAGTTAAAGTGTTTACACAAAAAGGTGAAGTCTTTTTTGGAATGGATACCTATTATCGTTCTAAATTTTCTTCTAGTCCATCACCTTCTAAATACTTAAATATCGACGGATATTTCTTATTAAACGCTAGAATAGGATTCAGAGCAGTAGAAGGATTTTCCATTTTTGTTTGGAGTAGAAACTTAACCAACAAAAATTATTTTGAGCAATTATTGCCTGGTGCTGGTAATCCAGGAAACTATGCAGGTGTTTTAGGAGATCAAAGAACTTTTGGAGCAACTATAAAATATGCATTTTAATTGCTTAAAATCACACAACAATAAATTAACAATGCATTACTCTATAATATCAATAGATTTTATAGTTTTGTATTATGAACAGCATTTATAATTTATATTTATTAGTATTTGTTTTAATGTTTACAAAAAATTGTATTGCTCAAACCAAAAACAAACAATATCAAGGTTCGATGTGGTTTAGATACAATACGAACATTCAATTGCCCAAAAAATATTTAATAAAAGCAGAATTAGAAGAACGATTTTTTATTTCAAAAGCGGTTAAACAACAACAATTTTTATTCAGGTTTACTTTAGATAAACAACTAAAAAATAATTGGAATATTGGTGGTGGATTTTCTATGTGGTGCGTTGGCACCAATGATGAATTAAATACTTCAACTTTACAAATACCAGAATGGCGTCCTCATATTGAATTTAATAATAGACAAAAAATAAAAGAAAAACTTAGTATCAATCACCGAATAAGAGCAGAATGGCGTTTTATAAAAAATACCAACAAAGAATTTACAGAAACAATTGATGGTTATACAAATAACTTTCGTTTTCGTTATCAAATAACAATTGATTATGCAGTATATAAAAAGGATGAAAAAGCACTGCATCTGATTGTATTTGATGAAGTAATGCTAAATGCAGGAAAAAGTATTCAACGAAATATTTTTGATCAAAACAGAATTGGATTTTCAGCTCGATATAATTTTAATAAAAATGTTGGAGTAGAACTCGGTTATATAAACTGGTTTCAACAGCGACCAAGTGGTCTAGATTTCTTTAACAGGCAAATTCTTCGTTTTACATTACATACTAACTTTAATATTCACAAAAAAGAAAAGAAAACAAAAGAAACAAACATATCAAAAATATAAGCATGGAAAAAATAAGTTTAAAATATGTTGCTGGTGTAATGCTTCTATTAAAATCAAGTTTAATTGGATTTCTGGTTTGGAAAATTGTCACTTCACCAAACGAGTTACAATCATTGCATTTTGACAAAGAATTTTTATTGTTTGTCGGAGCTGGTTTCTTAGCACAAATTATTGATGGTGCATTAGGCATGGCTTATGGTGTTAGCTGCTCTACCATGTTATTAGGTATTGGAGTTCCACCTGCAATTGCATCAGCAAGTGTACACACAGCTGAAGTTTTCACAACTGGTGTTTCTGGCCTATCGCATATCGTCATGCGGAATATAGACAAACGATTGTTTTTCCGTTTAGTATTTACTGGTATTATTGGTGCTATTATTGGAGCATATTTAATTTCAAAAATATTAGATGGAAAAATTGTCAAACCATACATTGCTGCTTATTTGTTATTATTAGGAATTTATATTCTGATAAAAAGCTTCCGTACGATTAACGACAAGAAGAGCAACTGGAAGCACGCACCATTATTAGGTTTTATAGGTGCATTTTTCGACTCTATTGGTGGTGGTGGTTGGGGTCCGATTGTTACTTCAAATCTAATTGATAAAGGAAATTCTCCAAAAGAAGTTATAGGAACAGTAAACACTGCTGAGTTTTTTGTTACTTTTTTTAGTACAGGTGTATTTATATTCTTTATTGGTGTAGATGCATGGAAAACTGTACTTGCATTAATTATTGGTGGTGTTATTGCAGCACCAATTGGTGCATATTTAATACGTTTTTTATCACCAAAAACCATCATGCGTTTAGTTGGTGTATTAATAATTACAACAAGCACCTACACAATTTATAAATCATTGCATTAATCACGTTTAGATTTTTTTTCGAATTAAATAAAACACGGTAACTTTTTAAAACTACCGTATTTTTTTTCTCAAAAATCTAAGTTAAAATAGACAGGAATAAAGGTTGAAGCATCGGGAAGACTTTGTGAAGCACAAGGAAGTATCTGCGAAACATCTGGAAGCAATGTTGAAGCGTTGGGAAATCTCTGTGAAGCATCGGGTAGCCAAAATGAAGAATCGGGAAGACTCTGAGAAGCGTCGGGAAGCAAGCATGAAGTGTCGGGAAGACTCTGTGAAGTGTCGGGAAGCAAGCGTGAAGTGTCGGGAAGACTCTGTGAAGTGGTTCAAAATGGCTTTTTTGTGCTACTTTGACAGTTTTTGGCCGAAAATGCCAAAATGTCGGTTGTTTGCTAAAAACTACAGAGTCAGTTTTTTTTCTTTTTTTTGACATACAAACATCAACAAATATTACATCAATAATGTGATGTATAAAACAGACAGCAAGTCTATATCATATTTTTTAACCAGCTTCAAAGGTTGATTCGTCCGATTTTCTAATTCTCTAATCAAAAGGAAAAAATTCTCTAAAAATAATTACTTTCACATTGTCTATGGAAATAATAGATTTAATAGATTAAATGAAACAACAACACATTATTAGTTTTGGAAAAGGTGTTTCATGGCGCATAGTTGCCACCTGTGATACTATTCTACTTTCCTATATTTATACAGGTAGTATCGGAAATTCGTTAAAAATTGGATTTGTTGAAGTATTTACAAAAATAATTTTGTTCTACATACACGAACGTGTTTGGTTAAATATAAAATGGGGCACCAAAATCAAAGCTATATTGCAGGAAAATGAGAACAATAACATAGATGTAATTACTAAAGAAAAAATGCTGACAGAAGAAGAGCATTATAGAAGCTTAATAAAAGGTATAAGTTGGCGATTTTTTGGAACATTAGATACCATTATCATCGCAACATTTATAACTGGTGATTATTCAAAAGCATTAAAACTTGGTGCAACTTGGGGTTGTGATAGTGGTTCGGTCTGTTGCGATATATAATCAAGTACAATGTAATTTGATACTATATCACGACTTTCTCTATTGATGTCTGGATTTAGATTCTGTAAATTCTGGATTATTTTGTAAGTGTAATATTGGGAGTTTACATGCAAGCCACCTCCTGTGGGGTTATAGTTGGTTGTTCTGG
Organism: uncultured Saprospirales bacterium; assembly: GCA_938008535.1. Taxonomy (GTDB): domain Bacteria; phylum Bacteroidota; class Bacteroidia; order Chitinophagales; family JADIYW01; genus JADJSS01. The sequence goes on from CALLKF010000022.1 coordinate 8,312, forward strand.
TCTCCAACGGTAGATTTTTCATTTGAGACTCATAAACTCTTTTCAAAACAGGGATAGTTGTCTTAGGTCTGAAATTAGATTGTGTAATGTAGTTTAAGTTTTGTACTAAATCGTAAACATAGTAGTATTCTGTTTTGGTATAAACATTGGGTAATTGGGGGGAATATTTTTTAACTGAAGCTAATCCAAAGGAAGGCGCAAAACTTAACCTGGTACCAGCTGTGTAGGCAGATCCCAGCAGTGGAGTAAAAGCAGCACTTGAAGTAGGAAATCCTTTATGGTCAGCATCAAAATAGGTAAATGCAGTAATGCTGGAAATAGGGTTTCCGGCAGTCGGGTACTTAGTTTCAAAAATGGTATCAACGCATAAGAAAAAGGAGTTAAGATATTCACGTGAATTGCCGTTTAAAAGCCATCTGTAAGCATTATTTAAATATTTCACACCGCCAGCATAGGTTGGATAATGAGTAAACAGAGGTATGCTGTTAGCGTTTGGATCATTTGCCAGCCAGGTTTTTAATGAATTATAATAACTATCGGTGGTGCGGGGCACAATGTGGGCCACAAAGAGGGCGCCGGCCATCGCCGTCAAGGCGGTGCTGACCAAAAGCGCCTGGGTGGTGGCCGTTTGCCATCGGCGATGAATGAGTTGTTTGCCCAGCCAGAGACTTGCCCAGCCCCCCAGCAAAATGGGGATGGCAAAGTCGAACGCTGTTTTTAGCGTGCGTAGCCGAATTTTTTCTACCTGCCACTTGGTGCGCAGAATACGGTCTAAGTGAAAACCCCAAATATCATAGATCATCAACTGGCCGCCAATGAGCCAGTAGCCGCCTAAAACCACCCCAAGGGTGATGAGCATGATCAAAGCACC
>CALLKF010000023.1 GCA_938008535.1 uncultured Saprospirales bacterium
TGCATTCTGAGTTTGCAATTTTGTATAGAACCAATGCGCAATCACGTTCGTTTGAGGAAGCATTACGCAAGCTCAATATTCCATATAAAATTTATGGTGGCTTGTCGTTTTATCAACGAAAAGAAGTAAAAGATTTTATTTCTTATTTGCGTGTTGTGGTAAATCCAAATGACGAAGAAGCACTGAAACGCATCATCAATTATCCAACGCGTGGTATCGGAAATACTACGATTGATAGATTATTGGTTGCTGCTAACGAACACGATTTGCCATTGTGGCATGTGGTTGAACATCCTGAAATTATTGATGATTCGCAGATGCGTGCAAAAACTGCAGTTAAAAATTTTGCATTGATGATGAAGAGTTTTCGCACTATGCTGAAAACAAAAAATGCGTATGAAATTGCAGAATATATTGGCAAACAAACTGGTTTAATTGAAGATTTATACAAAGACAAAACAGCTGAAGGTATTTCACGTTTCGAAAATATTCAAGAGTTATTGAATGGTATTAAAGAATACACCGTTGGCGAACCAATTGAATATGCTGAAGATGAAGTGAAACCAGACAATGACTTAGCTGCATATTTACAACAAATATCATTGCTTACAGATATTGAAGATAAAGACGAAACCAAAGAACGTGTAAAATTAATGACCATACATTCTGCTAAAGGATTAGAGTTTACAAGCGTGTTTGTTGTTGGTTTAGAAGAGAATTTATTTCCATCCATTATGGCAATGAACAGCAGAGAAGATTTGGAAGAAGAACGCCGTTTATTTTATGTTGCAGTTACTCGTGCAAAAAGATTTCTGACGTTGTCTTACGCTTTAACACGCTATAAATTTGGCCAATTAAATTATTGTGATGAAAGTCGTTTTATTGAAGAAATTTCGGAAGAACACAAACAATTTTTTGGTCAAAAAGAAAAATCGAAACCAGAACAAAAATCTTTTTTTGGCGATGATGAAAATTCAAAATGGTATTTAAGCAAACAGTTTCAGAAAAAACAGGAAACCGTTACACCAAAACCAACTTTTGAGCAACCTGTACAATTAACAAAAATAAATACGGCTGCAAAATCAACTGCTTCTATATCGCAAGATTTAAAAGAACTACAAACTGGAATGAAAGTCATTCACGAGAAATTTAATCAAGGAAAAGTAATGAGTATTGAAGGTGCTGGCGACAACAAAATTGCTACTATCTTTTTTGATGGTATTGGCAATAAAAAAATTATGTTGAAGTTTTCTAAGTTGCAAATTGTTGAGTAACCAATATTTTAACGTTTTCTGCGTTTTAAAAGCATCAATAAAATTTGTATTTTTGACCTGTGAAGAAGATTCTAATCTCATACTTTATTTCTATTATCACCGTTTTAGCATTTGGTCAAAATCAAATTACCAAACCGAATCCAAAATTGTATTTTAACACGAAATATGTAACGCTTGACAATCCAAAACTCAGAAATCCTGATACTATCACAGAAAATTTTCATCGACACAACATCACTGAAAAACAATTTGTTCCGTATTATAATTTAGGAAACAATGGTTCTGCCTATTATCCATTGATATTTCAGAATGAAAATCCGATTGGTTTTAAACATGGTTTCAATTCATTTGATAGATATTATTATACACCAAATACAGTAAAATATTACGACACAAAAACGCCTTATACTTATCTTGATTTTGTATTCGGTGGTACAGAAGAAATTATTGGCGGTGCAGAATTTGCGTATAATATTAAACCAAACTACAATGTTGCATTTAATTTTCATCGCAATAATTTTAAAGGAAAAAGTCAGCATCAAGTTTGTTTCTCCAATTTATTTTCATTGCAACAATGGTTTCGAACTAAAAATAATTTCTACGATTTAAAAGTGAGTTTTATTTATAATGGAATTAAAAACCAGGAAAATGGTGGTTGGAATGCAGACGATGTTTTTACAGATCCAATTTATAAAAAACGAAAAAGTTTTGTGCCAATAAATTTGGATGATGCAGTAAATAAATGGAACCAACGCAACATCAATATTTATCAGCAGTTTAGACTAGGCAAAAAAATAGAAACGGTAATTAATGATTCTGTTACCAGAAAAATGGTACAGCCAAAATATATTATTGAACATCAATTTAGTTTTGATCATTGGAAGTTTTCTTATAAAGATTTTGAGACAGATTCAGTTTTTTATCAAAGTTTATTGTATGATACAGATTCCACAGATGATTTCACAAAAACATGGACAATTAGGAACGGAATTTATTTTAAGAATTTACCAAACGACTCAATACCAAAGAAATTTTTGTTTAGTGCTGGTGTACAAATAGATGCGATAGATTACAAGCATCGATTCAATCATCAAACATTTGCTGATATTCAGTTAAAAGCAAGCATTCAAAATCAACAAAGCGATTCTAGTTTTTTTGATTATAAAGTAGATGCAACGGTTGATGTTGCACCAAGTTATATTGGTGATTTTTCTGTAAATTTTTTAGGAAGATTAAATTTTAAAAAAAACATGTCTATTGGTTTGTTAGGCGAAATTTCATTGGCAACACCTTCTCAAAAGCAAACCTATTATTTCGGAAATCATTTTTCTTATCACAACCAAAATTTAAAGAAAATTTTTCAGGCAAAAATTGAAGCCATTTTTGAATGGAAGAAACAATTATTATATGCACACGTACAAAATTATTTCATTCAAAATTTCATCTATAACGATACCGATCGTTTGCCAAAACAATACAATAAACCTTTGAATATTTTAGTGGCAAAACTGCGTAAAGAATTTAACACAAAACATATTTTTGTCGGAACAGAAATTTATGTTCAGTGGATTTCAAATACCAATATTATTCGATTGCCAGTTTTTGCAATGAAACAAACGCTGTATTATAAGGGTGGTTTTATTTCCGGAAAATTAAACGCACAACTTGGTTTAGATATTAATTATAACACCAATTTTATGGGCAATGCCTACAATCCTGCATTAGCAACTTTTTATAATCAAGACAATCAAAAACTAAAATTCTATCCAATGCTGGATTTGTTTTTTAGTTTGCATGTTAAACGCACCAATATATTTTTCAGAGCCATTCATGTTAATCAAGGAATGTTTAAGCAAAAAGGAATTTATACCGTGACTAATTATGGATATTTAGACAGAACCTACAGAGCTGGTATAACTTGGCAATTTTATGATTAGAAGATGAAAAAAATTCTACTACTTACACCAACCTTACCGTTTCCGCCACATAGTGGTGGTGTGATTAAGACGAATAAAGTAGCACACTTTTTAGCAGAAAAGTATGAGTTGTCGATTGCTTGTTTTCTAAAAAATGATGATGCAATTTATGTTGATGAATTTCTTGAAAACATTGATTTACATTATTTCACTTCAGAAACATTAGATGTTCCGAGAACTGCAAAGAACTTTATTTTATCTAATTTGCAAGGCATTCCACTAAATTTATATAGAAATAAATCTGCCTATTTTCAAAAAAAAATAAACAGCATTATTGATGAATATGATGTTGTTTTTTGTGATCACTATATGATGTTTCAATACATTCCAAAAAATTATAAAGGTAAGATTGTGTTGCACGAACATAATTGTGAATATTTGATTTGGAAACGTTATGCTGAAATTGAAAAAAATAAGATTAAAAAAATGGCGTTGCTGAATCAAGCATGGCGCATAAAAAAATATGAACAAGAAATTTGTTATCGTGCAGATACTATTTTAGCTGCACCAAACGATAAAGATGAATTGGTGAAAATTGGTGCGAATCCATCTAAATTTTATGAAACGTATCATCTTGGTGATGATGAATTATTATCATTTCCAGATTTAGAATTTAGTGCTACAGAAAAAGCATTACTCTATATTGGCACACTCAGTTGGGAAGCCAATATTGATGGTTTGGTTTGGTTTTATAATGAAATTTGGCATTTAGTAAAACAACAACATCCATCTTTAAAATTATTTATTGTTGGTAAAAATCCTGATGCACGATTAAAAGAAATTGCAGCAAAAGATGCGCAAATTATTCTTACTGGTTTTATTAAAGATGTAGAGCCATGTTTTCAGGAATGCAATGTTTTTATTTCACCATTGCGTTTTGGAAGTGGAATTAAAGTGAAAGTAATTAACTCATTGTATCGTGGAATTCCATGTGTTACTACATCCATTGGAACTGAAGGTCTGAAAACACAAGATGAATACGATATATTTTCAAAAGACAAACCAGTTGATTTCGCAAATGCAATTCATGTTTTGCTAAGTAATGAAAAAATATGGAAAGAAATAAGCATGAATGCGCGCGAAACTGCCAATAAATACTATACTTGGCAAGCTGTTTTAGATAAAATTATTTGTGCTATTGAATATTAGTTTTACCTGAAATCTAAATATACTTCATGTAGAAATATGCTTTCATTCTGAATTTTTTTCCAGAAGTATTGCCATTGTTATTTACATCAAAATCGCCTTTTATTGTTTTGTTGTTTGCATCTATTTCAGAAATCCTGACATAACCTTTGTTCATAATATAAACAATATTTCTGCTTGGAATTTTTATCAGTGCAACGCCAGCCATCGCTGTATTTCCACCAGTTGTATCTATCGAATAAACACCAGGCGACATTGAATAAGTAGTAATGAAAATTCCACCAATAGAATTAGAAGAACCATTGGTTTGTATGCCTATAATTTTTATAGAATCGTCTTTTACGGTGTTCTTAAAATCTGCTGCAATCGAATCTAATGAATTAACTTCCATATTAAACGAAGTGTCTCCTAATCCATACACATTGAAAAAACTTAAAATATCATTAGATGAATCAATTTTAGTAATATCAAACAAGTCAGGAATTACTTTATTGCCAGCCGAACAGCCAGAAAATATCCAACCAATAGAAACTGCTAAAATGAAAAAATATTTTTTGAAAAAAACTTTCATATTAAATAAGATGAATGGTAAAGATACAATTTTTTTAATCTTCTTCAAATTTAAGCAACCATTCCACCATCAACACTTAATGTAATTCCGTTAATAAAGCCAGCTTCCTCAGAAGCCAAAAACACATACGCATTTGCAATATCTTCAGGTTTTCCAGCGCGTTTCAATGGCACTTTTTCCAAAATATCTTTCAGTATATTTTCTGGAATTGTTTTCAGCATATCCGTTTCAATAAAACCTGGCGCCACCGCATTCACATTTATATTGTATTTTCCGAGTTCACGTGCCCAAACTTTGGTCATGCCAATTACACCACTTTTGCTGGCAACATAATTTGTTTGTCCAAAATTGCCATACAGCGCAACCACCGAAGATGTATTAATTATTTTACCAGATTTATTTCCAATCATAATAGACGAAATCGTTTTCGTACAATTAAAAACACCAGTCAAATTTATATCAATTACATCTTGCCATTGCGCATGCGACATTTTTTGCAACGTTGCATCGCGCGTAATTCCAGCATTATTGATTAAAATATCAATCGTTCCAAATTTTTTCAATACCAATTGCGTGCAACTTTCCACTTGCGTTGCGTCTCTAATATCAATTACATTAAAATCAATATTTAATTCAGTTGCAGTTTGTTGGCATTGCGTTTCATTGTAGTCCCAAATTATTACGTTTGCGCCTTCGCTTTTAAATTTTGTAGCGGCAGCTTTTCCAATTCCATTGGCACCACCTGTTATTATCACAATTTTATTTTGAAATCTTACATTCATTTAATAAAATTAAGAATTTCGTTGTGATTTTATTGCTTATTTTTGCGAACAGATTATGTCTATCATTGTAAACAACCTTTCAAAAACGTATTCCGATCAAAAAGCGGTTGACTCTATTTCTTTTGAAGTGAAGAAAGGTGAAATTCTTGGATTTCTTGGACCAAACGGTGCTGGAAAATCTACGACGATGAAAATGTTGACGTGCTATATTCCACCAACTTCAGGCAACGCAACGGTTTGCGGCTTTGATATTACACAGCAATCATTAGATGTTCGACAAAAAATTGGTTATTTACCAGAAAATAATCCGTTGTATTATGATATGTATGTGAAAGAATTTTTGGAGTTTGCGTTGAAAGTCAATGGTCAAAAGTCAATGGTCATTAGTAATCAGACAATAAAAAATGCGATTGATTTAGTTGGATTAGAAGTAGAACAACACAAGAAAATCCGTCAGCTTTCCAAAGGTTACAAACAACGCGTTGGTTTGGCGCAAGCGTTAATTCATGACCCAGAAATTTTAATTTTAGATGAACCAACTTCTGGTTTGGATCCGAATCAATTAGCAGATATTCGTCATTTAATTAAAGAATTAGGAAAAGAAAAGACTATTTTATTTTCAACGCATATTATGCAAGAAGTAGAAGCTGTTTGCGATAATGTGGTTATTATAAATAAAGGAAAAATTGTGGCAAATGATAAAACATCGAATTTGCAAACACGTTTGGCTGGCGAAGTATTGATTGAAGTGGAATTTGAAAAGATTGTTTCAGAAACAGAATTAAACAAGATAGAAAATATTCATGCGATTGAAAGAATTTCAGACACTAATTTTATTTTGCACGGAAAAGAAAGTATGCAATTGCGCAAAAATATTTTCGCGTTTGCAGTAAGTAAAAACAATGCCTTGCTGACTTTAAAACAAGAAACAAAAAGTTTGGAAGATATTTTTCAACAGCTAACAATGGTTGGCAGTAAATAGTCATTGGTCAATAGGCAATCAAATTTTAACCATCAAAAAACTAAAAACTAATGACTAATTACAAATCACAAATGACTAAATAAATGACAGCAATTCTTAAAAAAGAAATAAACTTATTTTTCTCATCACTGATTGCATACATCAGCATGGCAGTTTTTTTCGTGGTTTTAGCATTGAACTTATTTATTTTTGAAGGCAATATTTTAGATAGCAATTACGCAGCACTCGATACTTTTTTTACATTAGCACCATGGATTTTAATTTTCTTAATTCCTGCCATTACCATGCGAACATTTGCTGATGAAAAGCAAAATGGCACAATAGAATTTTTAGCAACCAAACCAATTACCGATTTTCAAATTGTAATTGGTAAATACTTGGCTGCCTTAATTTTATGGTTTTTTACTTTTTTACCAACCTTAATTTATTTTATTTGCGTGAAAAATCTAAGTTTAGAAAACGCACCAATCGATAGCGGCGCAACCATTGGTAGCTACATCGGTTTGTTCTTCTTAGGCGCAGTGTTTGTTGGTGTTGGCATCTTTTCATCAGCTATTACCAACAATCAAATTGTTGCATTTTTAGTTGGTGTTTTCTTGTGTTATTTAATGTACGATGCATTTTTCAGATTGAGTTCATTGCCAATATTTGAAGGCAGATTGGATTATATCATACAATCAATTGGTTTAAATGCGCATTACGATTCCATAAGTCGTGGTATAGTTGATACGCGTGATATAATCTATTTTTTAAGTGTGATAAGTTTATTTTTAATCGGAACAAGAACTGCATTAGAAAGCAGAAAATGGTAAAATGAAAAATCATTATTTCATACAATCTATTAAAATTTTAGCGGTAAGTTTAGTCGTGGTGATTGGCATTAATTTGGTGTCTTCTATTATCTACAAACGATTTGATTTAACAGAAGAAAAAAGATACACCTTAACAGCGTCTACCAAAAAATTATTAAAAAACTTAGACCAAAATATTGAAGTTGAAGTGTATTTAGAAGGCAGCGATTTGCCAGCAGGAATTAAAGGTTTGCGCAATGAAACGAAAGAATTGCTGCAAGAATTTCGCACCAACTCAAAAGGTAGATTAACGTATCATTTTTTTGATATTGAAGGAATTAAGAATCAAAAAGAAAGAGAAACATTTCAGGAAAACTTAGTAAAAAAAGGATTGTTGCCAACTAACTTAGAAGTAAAATCTGCCAGTGGTTACACAGAAAAATTAGTATTTCCTGGTGCCATCATAAAAGCAAACGGCAGAGAAATTCCTGTGCAGATTTTAGAAAATCAATTTGCACAAGGTGCACAAAATTCATTGAATAATTCGTTGAATTTTTTAGAATATAAAGTTGCTAATTCCATTCAAAAAATAATAAGAAAAACACAACCAACGGTTGCATTTTTGCAAGGTCATGGCGAATTGGATGTGGCACATTTAGAAGATTTTTTAAAAACATTACATGCTCAAAGTTTTTTAATAGACAAAGTTGAATTAGATAAAGATAAATTGCTGAACAGCGACATTGATGTTTTATTAGTTGCCAAACCAACGAAATCATTTACTGATGTTGAGAAATTTTTAATCGATCAATATGTGATGCATGGTGGCAAGGTAATTTGGTTGTTAGATAATATTATTTGTGATTTAGATAGTTTTAAATTAGCACCAAGCATTTACGCAGTTCCACGAGATTTGAACTTAGATGATATATTATTTCGATATGGTGTACGCGTCAATCACAACCTAGTGTTGGATTTATATTGCAATCAAATTCCAATTATTGCAAGCATTGGTGGTAGCAATAAACCACAATTGTTTCCGTGGGTTTTTTATCCAATGGCAATCAATAAAAATAACCATCCAATTGTAAAAAATTTAGATCCAGTTGCCATAAAATTTGGTAGTTCTATCGATATATTAAATAACAAAGGTGTGAAAAAGACAGTACTATTGAGTTCTTCAGATTATTCAAGAATACAACCAACACCGTTTCAAATTTATTTAGAAGGTGCAAAACAAAGACCAGATCCAAATTTATTTAACCAAAAAAATATTCCAATTGCAGTTTTATTAGAAGGTAATTTTCCATCGTTATACAAAAATCAATATACGTCAGACTATCAGCAAATATTGGCAGCACAGCAAATTTCATTTCAAGCAGAAAGCAAACTAAACAAAATGTTAGTAGTTGCTGATGGCGATGTTGTAAAAAATGAACTCGATGCAAATAGTGTTCCGTTAGCGCTTGGTTACGATAAATATTCGCGAAAATTATTTGCCAATAAAGATTTTTTATTGAATAGTATTGAATACATGGTTGATGACAATAACTTAATTGAAGCTCGAAACCGAGAAATAAAAATGCGCTTGTTAGATAAAGCGAAAATATTAAACGAAAAAGGATTTTGGCAAGTAGTTACTTTGGCGTTGCCGTTGATATTAATTATAATTTTTGCAATTATTTATAACAACAAAAGAAAAGTCAAATACACCAAATAAGAATTAAATCATAAGTCATTTATAATGAAATTCTTATAACATCATAAATCTGTAATAAAATCGATTAGTTTTCCTATTTTTGCACGATTATAAATTTAACACCAATTATTCATGTTAGAAATATTAAAAATTGTTTTAAAATGGAAAAAACAAGTTCTACTTTTTACAATCGTTGCAGCAATTGTCAGTATAATTATTACGATGCCATTTATTATGCCACCGTATTATAAATCTATCTCAAAATTTTATTTATCCAATCCATCCAGCACCGATCGTTCTGCGTTGTTCAATGAAAAAGAAGTTGCTGGTGTAAATATGTTTGGTGGTAAAGAAGATATCAATCGTTTCTTAACTATTTTAAATTCTGCACCAGTTAATTTAGCTGTTATTCAAAAATATAATTTAGGCAAACACTATAAGATTGATGCTGGCAATCCTGAATTATTTATGTATTATACACAAAAAGAATTTTACAATAATTTTAATGCAGTACGCAATGATTTAGGCGCGATTGAAGTAAGTGTAGTTGATACTGACAACAAATTAGCAGCGCAAATTGTAACAGACGTTGTTTCTATTTCTGATTCTATTTATAGAACAATTTTGGTCGAAAATAAAACAACCGTTATTGAATTATTGAACAGACAAATTGCAGATAAAAATGTAGAATTATCAAAAGGTGTTTCGGCAACTATTAGCGATGATATTAAAAAATTAGTAGCTATTCGCGACCAATATGCGGTTTCGTCTTCTAAAGATTTTAAAACTATTTTTATTGTTGAAGAGCCATCGCCAGCCGTAAAAAAATCGACACCTGTACGTTGGTTAATTTTACTTGCAAGTACTATTGCAGCGTTTGTTTTGGCATCTTTAGTTGCTTTATTGTTAGAATTATATAAGCATGCAGATAAGTACGGATTTCAACGTTTCTAAAACCATTCAAAAATTTGAGCAACCACTTTTTTGGCTGATTGGATTTTTTGGAATTGCGTGCTTTTGCGTAGCTATTTATTTTAATTTTAATTTGCTATTTGTAGTGCCGTTTGCAATTATTTTTGTTGGCTTAGCGTTGCTGAATTTCAAAATACTTTATTTCTTATTATTGATTGCGATGCCAATGTCTATTGAGTTTAACATTGGTGTGTTAGGTTTAGATGTCCCATCTGAACCAATCGTGATGTTGTTGGCTGCAAGTACATTTTTATTTATGTTAATTAACAAAAATAAAGGCGATAATAGTTCGTTTAAACATGTAATTAGTTTGATTGTTATTGCACAATTTTTATGGTCAACGTATATTATTTTATTTTCTACAGACATAGTTTTATCAATAAAATATTTGCTGGCAAAAGCGTGGTATTTGTTAGGTTTTTATGTTGCAACGATGTTGTTAATTAAAACAGAAAAAGATTTTAAACGTTTCTTCTGGTGTTTATACATTCCAACTTTTTTAAGTGTAATTTATGTGCTGTTGAAACACGCGACTTTGCATTTTACGTTTGATAATATCACTAAAAGTGTGCATCCAATTTATAGGAATCACGTAAATTATGCTGTTTTTATAACGATGATTTTACCGTTTATTTTCTTAGCAAAAAGTTGGTATGGCAAACAATCTATTCGAAATAAACTATTAAAATATTCTATTCCAATTTTCTTAGCAGCCATTTATTTATCGTTCACGCGCGGAGCGTGGTTAGCAACTGCAGGCATGTTAGCATACATCATTGTTATCCATTTTCGATTAACAAAATTGGTGCTATTTATTTCGTTTGTGAGTGCGCTCAGCTTTTCTGTTTATATTTTGAGTGACAATCGATATTTAAAATATTCACCAGATTTTGAACACACTATATACCATGATGATTTGAGTGAACATTTATCTTCTACTTTTGAAATGCAAGATATGAGTACGGTAGAGCGATTTTATCGTTGGATTGCTGCTGTAAAAATGGTGCAAAAAAATCCGATTGTTGGCGTTGGTCCAAATAATTTTGTAACGAATTATAAAAAATATACGGTTTCATCATACGAAACTTATATCAGTGATAATGAAGAACGATCGACAGTGCACAATTATTTTTTATTACTGTTGACAGAGCAAGGATTTCCAGCTTTGTTGTTGTTTGTTATTTTAATTTGCGCCATTTTAATTTCTGCTGAAAATACGTATCATAAAGTTGAACAACAGCAAAAAAAATATGTGCTAACGATTACGTTGTGCATCGTTGCATTTTTAATTAACAACAGCTTAAGCGATTTAGTAGAAGCGAATAAAGTTGGTTCGTTGTTTTTAATGTGCATTGGTTTATTAGTAAATTTTAGCACTAACCAAATGCAGATAAGTTGTAAGGAAGAAACTTCAAAACATCAATAAAACTTAGCAGTTAGAACGCTAACATCATCATTAAACAACATATTTCCTTTGTATTTACTTACATTGTCAAACAAAATTTTATTAAAAATTTCTGGACTTAATTTGTAATTTTCTTTAATCAATTGTAAGAAACGGTCAGTGCCAAATTGTTCTTCTTCATCGTTTTCCAGTTCAGTCAAACCATCGGTAACGCAAAACAAACTGGTGTTTGGTTTCACTTTTACTCTTGCAAAATTTATACTTGGTAATTCTTCAAAAATACCTAATAAAGTAGAGCCGCTTTCCAATGAAATAACTTCTTCATCATTAATTAAAATTGGTGGAATATGGCCTGCATTTAAGTATTCAATTTCGCGCGTAACGATATTATATTTTGCAATAAACAACGAAATAAAATTTTCGCCATTAGTGATAGAATAAATTTTTTGATTTAGTTTTTTTATTAAAATTTCTTTCTGCAAATTCAAACCTAATGTAGCATTTAAATATGCTTGTAAATTTGCCATGACCAACGCAGCAGCTACACCTTTGCCAGAAATATCTCCAATGCAAAAAACAAATTCGTCTTTATTTAGATGAATTACATCGTAATAATCACCACCAATTCCTTTGTATGGTAAATACAAACCTGCAAATTCGTACATGTTATTTTTTGGCAACTTTTTAGGAATCAACATGCCTTGCACTTTCGATGCCAAATCCAATTCTTTATCAAATTGTTTTTTCTCAATCTCTTTTTTAAACAACCTTTTATTTTCAATGGCAACGGTAATTATATTGGTAATGATTTGAACGTATTCAATTAATTCATCTTTTGTTTGATGGTGCTCTTCATGAAAATCGCCTAACAATGCGAGTGCCAACGGTTGTGCTTTATGAAAAACAGGAATCGCATATTTAAAATCGCCGAACATAGCGCGTTCATCTTCGGCCAAAGTAGTTGCTGTTGAATATTTTGAAAAATAAGAATGAACAGGTATATAAAATTCTCGATCTTCATCTACCATCCAAAGTGCTTTTTTCCATGTTTGATCGAAAGTAAACAGTGCAATTTTACTTACTTTTAATTGTTCGTTGATTATGAATTTATAAATATTAAACAACACATCAGACGATACATTGTCGTTAATTGCCTTGGTAACTTCCAGAAGAGAATTTAACTGACTGTATTTTACAGTAAGTAAATCTTTTAAATTTTTAGAGTTTGTTTCTTGAAAAATCATGCAATTCTAATGTACGGTTTTTTTAATAATTACAATAATTGAAGCTGTTAAATTTGCTTTATTATAAAAACAAAAAAAGTCACTCGAAAAAGAGTGACTAAAAAAGTTTAAAGTTAAAACTAATTATTTAAATAAATTCTTTAAAAAACCTGCACCAATTTTTAATGCATCATCAGCAACATTGCCATCATGATTTTGATCTAATAAAGAAGAAATAATGCTTTGATTTTGCGGTGCTTGTTCTTGGTGATTGCCTACAAAATTATTCAACAGACCAGCAATGTTTGCAATATTAATTCCACCACCAGTTGCTTGAGATTGATTACCTAAAGCATTTAATACAATTGGTGCTAAAATTTGCAACACTTGCGATGCTTGTCCACCACCAATACCAGTGTTTTGTGAGATTGCGTTGGTTACATTATCTTGTGAGCCACCTAAAATATGTTTTAATATAGAGCCACCTTCACCACTTAATGCATTTTGTGCTAATCCAACTAAATCGCCTAATCCACTTCCATTGTGGTCGTTTGAGATAGCATTGGTTAATGCTGCAGCACCATCTTCAGTAGAAGCATTTTTGTTTAATGCATTTAAAAGTGTAGGTAAAGCTAAACCAATGGCGCTTTGCGCTTGGTTTTGGTCAATGCCTAATTGATTACTGATTAAACCAGTTACTTGTTCGCCAAGTTCTCCACCTAAAAGTTGTTGTAAGTCCATTTTTTTTGTTTTAATGATTAAATATACTGCAATTTCTTTTGCTATGCTACTTTAACAATTATCTTGCCAAATTGCGCACCATCTTTCATTCTATCGAAAGCCGCAACTGCATTTGCAAAATCGAAAGTTTTATCTAAGATAGGTTTTATCAGGTATTCGTTGCATAAAGCAATCATCTTTATAAAGTCGTCATCGCTACCCATTGTAGAACCCAATATTTGCAAATGATTCCAGAAAATAGGTCGCATGTTTAATTCTTTCGGTAAACCTCTAGTTGCGCCATAGAATACAAATTTTCCGGTTGGTTTTAAAGTAGCAACAAGTTCATTCATTCCATCGCCACAAGCACTATCAATAATAACATCAAAACCACCAATCGATTTTGAAAGATTTTTTACTGCATCTTTTTCTGTATAATTTGCAACATCTTTTGCTCCTAAATTTTTGCAAGTTTTCAGTACTTCATTTTTGCTAGAAGTTACATACACATTGCAACCAACTGCATGTGCAAACAAAAATGCAAACTGCGCCACGCCACCACCAACACCAGAAATTAATACATTCATTCCTTTTTCAATATTTCCTTTATTGAATAGCGCATTGTATGCGGTCATACCAGCTAATGGTAACGCTGCTGCTTGTTCTGCGGAAAGATGTGTTGGTTTTTCGTATAATCTGTTTGTATTAACTACAATATATTCAGCCAATGTTCCCTGAGCAGGCATGCCTAAAATTTGATAATCTTTTGACTGAAAACTCTGATTTGTGCCCCAATTTATATTCGGATTCAAAATAACTTCTTTTCCAATCCAATGCTTGTCTGCTTCATTAAAAACTTCAACAACTTCGCCACAACCATCTGAGCCAAGAATTGCAGGCAATTGTATTTTTGCATATTGACCTTCACGAATCCATTGATCGCGATGGTTTAAAGCTGCATATTTTATTTTTACTAATGCCTGGTTTTCTGTTAAGGTTGGATTATCAACTACTTCGAGTTGAAAAGAGTTTTGATTAAGTACGAGTGCTTGCATGAGAAAGTATTTAGTAGTAAGGTGTAAGTAATAAGTTTAAACTAATGATTTATTTTGTGAATGTTTTTGTTGAAAAAGTTTTTTAATCTTGACATGGTCGTGTCGTTAATAGTTACAGAACCAGAAAATTGTTTTGGATAAATAGAAATATAATGACATTGAAAACAGATTTTAATTTGAACAATCTTTTTATCACCTGAATATAAGATGATAATGTCGCGATAAATTGGAAGTCCACAATCAGTAACAGACATCCCTTCTTCTGAATTTTGAGTATAAGCAAAACAATCTTTGAGTTTTTTTATCTGTTCAGAATTTGATATTGTGATTGTATTTGGCAGTTTTGATTGAATGTAGACAATCTCATCAAAATTGGTAGAAGGAAAATTTATTAAATTAAATTGCTTTTTAATTGAATCAGAAGCTAATGACGTATCAATAAATTTATTGCTAAGCCATTCTGTAGTATAATAAATTTGTATAGAATCAATATTAATTTCATAAATTATTTTTTCTGATGATTTTTTAGATTTTTTTTCTTTACATCCAATAAGCGTAAAAACAATTAAAATCCAAAGAAGATATTTCATAGTTGTATTTATGTTCAAATCTACTAAAATTATACAGAACAATTCCTTAACATTAATTTCTCGGAAACTTTAAAACCTTTTTAAGTTTCCACAGTTTTTATAGCATACTTTTGCAATCCATTATGGAAATAGCACTTTCTACAATCAAAAAACAAGATAATTGTAATGCTTCAAAAATTTTTGAAAAGGCACGTCAATTATTTAATCGTATTGGTGTGCGAAATACAACAATGGATGATTTGGCTCGTGAATTAGGTATTTCTAAGAAAACCTTGTATAAAGAGATTGATAATAAAGCCGATTTGGTGAAATTTTGCGTACAGTATGATTTACAGCAAGACGAAAATACCATAAATGCTATTTCGCAAAATACAGAAAATGCGATTGAAGAATTGGTGCTGATTGCAGCGCATATTAGCAAAGAATTGCAAATTTATCATCCTTCAATTTTGAAAGATATTACAAAATTTTATCCTGAATGTTGGCAGTTGATTGAGAATCATAAAAATACGTTTATACAAAAAAACATTTCCGACAACATAAAAAAAGGAATAAAACAAGGTTTATATAGAAAAGATGTCAATGCTGAATTGGCAACCAAAATACAATTACACTTGTGCTTTTTACCATTAGAAAATATTGATAACGATTATAATCCAACGCAAGTTTATCAAGAGACATTGCGCTATAATCTTTATGCAATTGCAACGCCAAAAGGTATCGAATTGTTTGAACAACTTATAAAGAAAATAAAATTATAACAAGGATGAGAAATTTAAAATACATTGTATTATTTACTTTTTTTAGTCAATTATTAACCGTCAATACTTTTGCACAATCAACTTATACATTGCAACAATGCATAGATTTTGCATTAAAAAACCATAGAAGCTTAAAGGTTGCCGACAATGATGTAAAGGTTGCTTATGCCAGAAAAAAAGAAGGACAATCTGCTTATTTTCCACAAATAAATGGCTTGGTAAAATGGGACTATAATATGCAATTACAAAAATCTACAATACCATCACTTGATATTGGAGGCATTATGACACCAGAACAATTAGTTGCTTTTGGAAATAAATTCAACACGTTGGTTGGTGTTCAGCTAGACCAATATTTGTATAATAAATCTTATATAGATGGTATAAATGCTATTAAACCAAGTTATGAATTATCTGAATTGAAAAAAGTAAAAACTGAAGAAGAAGTTATCTATAATACTGTTGTTGCATACTATCAAATTTTGTTTATTAATGAACAAGAAAAATTATTGTTGCAAAATCAAAATCGATTGTCTAAAACGATTCCTATTGTAAAATTACAATATGATAAAGGCGTCGCTAAAAAAATGGATGTTGATAGAGTTCAAGTAAATCTCAATAATATTTTAGCAAATCAAGAAATTCTCAAAACCAAAAAAGAGCTAGCGTTTAATAATTTAAAATACAACATGTCTTTATCGTTAGATTCAACCATAGCTATAGATACTAATTATTCTAAAGAATTAATCGATTTGAATACTTACAGCGATACAGCTAATATTAAAAACAAAATTGAATTAAAATTATTACGAAAAAATTTACAATTACAAAGTGTTTTGTATAAAAAAACACAAGCAGCTTATTTTCCTGTTTTGTCATTTTATGCAAAATATGCTGGTCAAACATTAGGTAATAAATTTGCAGAGTCGTTTAAACATTGGTCGCCAATTGCAGCACTTGGTATAAAATTAGAAGTTCCAATTTTTGATGGTTTTCGTACACAAAGCGCCTTAAAACAAGCAAAATTAAATATTGAATCGATAAAAGAAAATGTGTCGATGACAGAAGAAGGTTTGAAGCTACAAATGAAAAATTCTGAAACACAATATTCTGAAGCGGTGAAAAATATTGATATCAACAAAACAAACATGGATTTAGCAAGAAACATTCTTGATGTAGTAACGTTGCAATTTCAAAAAGGTGTCATTGGTTATTCAGATTTATTATCATCAGAATCAGCTTATAAAGAAGCAGAATTAAATTATTTGTCTTCTTATGTTGATCTGTTAAATGCAAAATTAGAAATAGATAAAGCAAACGGAAACTTAAATAAATACAAATAAATATCAGCAATTTTTCTAAAGTTTTTAAACATTAGAAAAATTAAAAAAAAATATAAAACAACAAACATGAAGAATAAAGTTATCATTGGAATTATCGCTGTAGTACTCATTGGTGGAATGGTTTATAAGCTAACACAAAACAAAAAAATAATCGAAAAAAATGAAACGCCAATTGACAGAAGCAACGTGCCTGTTGCTGTTACTACGTTCGATGCTAATTATTTTCCAGTAGCAACAGATTATGCATTGCCTGCAGTATTAGATATTAATAAAAGCGGAATTATTACAGCAGCACAACCTGGAAAATTAATATCATTTAATGTTGAAATTGGCAGTCATGTTACTAAAGGTCAATTAGTAGGAAGAATAGATTCTAAACAACGTGAAATTGGTATCAAAACAACAGATGCAACCATCCAAAAATTAGAATCAGACATAAAAAGAACACAAGAATTAATTGCAGGCGACGCAGCACCAGCAACTGCAGTTAATGACTTAACGTATAACTTAGAAACTACAAAAATTCAAAAAGAAACCATCAAGCAACAAATTGCTGATAATAATATTTACGCTCCAATTAGCGGTATCATTGTCCAAAAAAATGCAAACGCTGGTGAGTTCGCAAATCCTGGAACACCATTGGCTTCTATCATGGATGTTTCTGTATTAAAAGCAATTGTTTATGTAAGCGAAAATAATGTGTATGATTTGAATATTGGACAAACAGCACAAGTAACTTCTAGTATTTTTCCAAGTAAAATTGTTCGTGGTGTTATAAAATTCATTACACCAAAAGGTGATGAAAATCATAACTACAGAGTTGAAGTAGAAATACCAAATAGCGGTTATAAAGCTGGTACTTATGTGTCTGTAAAATTTGGTTTCAAAAAACCATCTGAAGCATTACAAATACCTAAAATTGCGTTGGTTGAAGGTGTAAAAAATCCGTATGTATATGTAGTAAAAGGTGATGGTTTTGAATCAAGAAAAGTTGAACTCGGTGAAGAACTTGGCGAAAACATTATCATCAGAACTGGATTGTTAGCTGGCGAAAAAGTAATTACAAGCGGACAAATTAACTTGACTGCTAAAAGTAAAATTGAAATTGTAAATTCTAAAAATTAAACGAATGTCTATTACCGAACTTGCCATAAAAAGACCACTTTTAATTTGCGTAATTTTTCTTACGTTAATTATTTTTGGTTTTATTGGATACAGTAACTTAAGTTATAATTTGTTACCAAAATTTGAAGCACCTATTATTTCTGTTCAAACTATTTATAAAGGTGCATCATCAGAAGAAGTACAAAATAACGTAACCAAAAAAGTAGAAGATGCAGTTTCATCTATTGAAGGTGTTGACGTAGTTTCTTCTACTTCTCAAGAAAACATTTCAATTGTTGTGTTGCAATTGAAACAAAAAACAAATACCAGCACCGCACAAACCGATGCACAACGCAAAATAAATCAAATTAAAAATGATTTGCCAGATGGTGCTGATGATCCTGTAATTAGTAAATTTAGTTCGAGCGAAATTCCTGTATTGCGTATGACTGCCTTTGCAGATATTAGCGAAACAGAATTGTACGATTTAGTTGATCAAACAATAAAACCAATTTTACTAAACCTTCAAGGTGTTGGTCAAGTAAATTTAATTGGTGGAAATAAAAGAGAAATTTCTGTAAAACTGGACAATGAAAAATTACAAGCATACAATCTGTCTAGCGCACAAGTTAGCCAAATGATTGCTGCTGGAAACATGTCGTATCCTGCTGGTAATATTGAAAATGCTGACAACCGTTTTACGATTCGTTTAGATGCAAAATTAACGGATGTAAATCAGTTGCGTAATTTAATTATCAGACAAAATAAAAATGGAAGTAAAATTTTATTACAAGATGTTGCCATTGTTACAGACGCTACATCTGAACCAATAAAAATAAATCGTATCAATGGAAAAGTTGGTTTAGGTATTGAAGTTTCCAAACAGTCTGACGCTAATGCTGTAGAAGTAAGTAATGCAGTAAAAGCTAAACTCGACACCTTAGTTGCTAACACCTATAAATCAAAAGGTTTCCGATATGAAATAGCAATCGATCAATCATTATATACTATGGAAGCAGCAAAATCGGTTATTCACGATTTGTTTTTAGCTATTATCATTGTTGCGCTAGTAATGTTATTTTTCTTACATAGTTTTAGAAGTGCATCATTCATTTTGATATCATTGCCATCAGCTATGATTCCTACATTTTTATTAATGTACTTAATGGGTTTCTCTCTAAACTTAATGACCTTACTTGCTTTATCATTAGTAGTTGGTATTTTGGTCGATGATAGTATTGTGGTTCTAGAAAATATTTTCCGTCATATGGAAATGGGAAAAGATAAAGTAACGGCATCTATCGAAGGTAGAGCAGAAATTGGTTTCACTGCATTAGCCATCACATTGGTTGACGTCGTAGTGTTTGTACCACTTTCTCTGGCTGGTGGTTTAATTGGAAATATTTTACGCGAATTTGCTTTAGTCGTAGTGTTTTCTACTTTAATGAGTTTATTCGTTTCGTTTACTTTAACACCATTATTAGTTTCTCGTTTTGGAAAACTAGAACACTTGACAAAAGATACCATTTGGGGTCGAATTAATATTGGTTTTGAAAACATCATAACTAAAATAATTAATGCATATGGAAGATCATTAGACTGGTTTCTAAGCCATAAACTAATTGTATTCTTTGGTGTAATTATGTTATTTGCAGGTGCAGGTGCATTAGGCACGTTAGGTTTTATTGGTAGTTCATTTGCAGGTAATGGCGACAGAGGTGAATTTAATTTAATTGTAGAATTAGATCCTCAAGCTACTTTGATTCAATCAAACAGAGTAGCACAAGACGTAGAAGAAATTGTTAAAAAGCATCCAGAAGTAACACGAATTTTTACAAATGTTGGTTCTGTTGGTACACAAATGGGTGGAAGTCTGTCGCAGCCAAACACCATAGATATGACCGTTTCTTTGGTCGGAAAATTAGAGCGAAAAGCATCAACAGAACAAGTATGCGCGCTCATTCGTGATGAAATATCCAAAATTCCAGGCATAAAATATTCTATAAAACCAACACAAATTACTGGCGGAAATCAATCGCCAATTGAAATTGCAGTTATGGGTGCTGATATGGATGAACTTTGGGAATCTGCTAAAAAAGTAAAAGAAATTGTTGCATCCACACCAGGTGCTGATTATGTAGAATACAGCACAAAATCAGCAAAAACTGAAGTGCAAATTTCATTAAATAGAGATAAGATTGCTAAAATGGGTCTCAATATTCCTACTGTTGGAACAGCCATTCAATTAGCGTTTCGTGGAAATGATCAATCTAAATTTAAAGATAAAGGTGAAGAGTACAATATCAACATTATGTACGATAAAGGTGATAGAAAAGATTTGAAAAATATCGAAAACACAACCATTCAAACACCACAAGGCGCAACGGTTCGTTTAGGTGATATTGCTGATATTAATGAAATTAGAGGACAAGCAGTTTTAGAACGTTACAATCGCTTAAATTCTGTTCGAGTTTTAGCTGCAACAGCGGGTCGTCCAACTGGAACCATTACTGCAGAAATTAAAGATAAAATTAAAGATGCACACTTGCCAACGTCTGTTTCTATTGATTATTTAGGTGAAGAAAAAAACCAAAAAGATTCTTTCGGCAGTTTAGGTTATGCCATGTTGTTAGGTATTTTGCTCGTATATTTAATTATGGTTGCCTTATATGAAAGCACGCTATATCCTTTAGTAGTATTATTTTCTATTCCAGTTGCCTTAATTGGTGCAACATTAGCATTGGCTTTAACCATGGAAAGTTTAAGTATTTTCGGTATGATTGGTTTTATTATGTTAATGGGTTTAGTTTCCAAAAACGGTATATTATTAGTCGATTTTACAAACCATTTAAAAGCACAAGGACTACAGTTAAAAGAAGCATTAATTGAAGCAGGCAAAGAACGTTTGCGTCCAATTTTAATGACAACTGTAGCCATGATTTTTGGTATGATGCCAATCGCATTATCCAACGGACCAGGTTCTGAATTCAAAAAATCTATGGCATGGGTAATCATCGGTGGCTTAACCAGCTCATTATTATTAACCTTAATCGTAGTGCCAACTGTTTACTATTTATTTGATAGATTGAAAGAAAAACTATCAAAGAAAAAAATGCCAATTGCCAAAACACCAGCAATTGCAAGCGACATTGCGAAATAGATTTTATTAAAAAAGTAATATACTCAAGATCTTCAAGGTTTTTAAAACCTTGAAGATCTTTCTGTTTTCAATTCAAATACAACCAAATCTCCTTCTAAAAAATCTCAATTCATTTCTTATCTTTATCAAAATTAGTTACGCATGAGCAACGGCATCGAATCGCCTTTTAAAAAAACATGGATACGCTTGCTGAAAAACAAACCAGCAATCTTCAGTTTAATAGTAATTGTCTTCGCTGTTATCTTAGCATTTATAGGTCCATCTGTCGCGCCTGATAAAACACCAGATGCTGATGATCAAGTATTAGAATTGGCCAATGCTTCACCTGGTTTCACGGTGAAAATGCTAAAAGTGAAAAAAAACCGCGAAGAAAAAGATCCAAACATTATTTCAAGAATCTTATTCGGTAAAAATAATTCGTATCAAATGATACCAATTAATTCTTATGCATTCGACGATAGCGCAAATGTTGTTGTGCAAGCATACAAAGGCGAAGGCAGAAATCCAGAACAAATGATTTTTCCAGTTGTAGATGTGGTAGAATCCTTATCCATCATTTCACCAAAAATTAAAATAAACGGCGACAAAGCTGTTTACACCACGTTTGAAGAAAAGCAAAAAACAGTTTCCATCGCTGCATTAAAAAAAGACATCGCTGAAAATAATATCATCACTAAAAAATACAGATTAGGCACCGACAACTATGGTCGCGATATTTTAAGTCGTTTGCTTTTTGGTGTTCGCGTTTCCTTGTCGGTTGGTTTGGTTGCGGTTTTTATTTCCTTAACTATAGGTATTTTCATGGGTAGCGTTGCAGGTTTCTATCGTGGCAGCGTCGATAACATCATCATGTGGTTCATCAACGTAGTTTGGTCAATTCCAACTATATTGCTAGCAATGGCAATTCGTTTTGCCATCGGCGATAAAATCAATTCATTTCTCGCTATTTTTATTGCAGTTGGTTTATCCATGTGGGTCGAAGTTGCAAGAATAGTTCGTGGACAAGTTTTATCGGTTCGAGAAATGGAATATGTACAAGCAGCTCGCAGCTTAGGTTACAACAATGCAAGAATTATTATGAAGCATATTTTACCAAATATTATTGGGCCAATTATGGTAATTGCTGCATCTGATTTTGCTTCAGCCATCTTAATTGAAGCAGGTTTGAGCTTTGTTGGCATCGGTGTGAAACCACCGACTCCAAGTTGGGGCTCGATGCTAAACGACCATCGTGCCTATTTATTAACACCAGACAGAGCATTTTTAGCATTAGCACCAGGAATTTGTATTATGGTTATGGTGTTGGCTTTCAACCTTTTAGGAAATGGCCTGCGCGATGCATTTGATGTGAAAGGAAAAACTGCCTAGTTTAATTATCTAATTATCAGCTACTTACATTTTGTTTTATTAAATAATCTTAATTTTTGATTTACGTTAAATAATCATTGAACATAAGATGAATTAATACTGTTTTATTTGTGTATCTCAGTTTTATACTTATTTTTGGTGACTCATTTAGAATGTAAATACCTGACTTAAAGAACAAACATGAAGCGAACATATATTCACAAAGAAGGTTGGAAAATTGTTTTATCTACATTTGCTATTGTCTTAGCAATTAATCTAATAACTAACTTTTTATTGCATGCTGGACCAATTGTTAGCTGGACAATTTTTGTGCTTTCTTTCTCATTCTTCTGTTTTGTAACGTATTTCTTCAGAAATCCTAAACGCAATATTATTACAGATGATAATAAGATTATTTGTCCAGCCGATGGAAAAGTTGTTGTGATTGAAGAAGTTTTTGAACCAGAATATTTTGAAGATAAACGCTTACAAGTATCAGTATTTATGTCGCCAGCAAATGTACACGTAAATCGTGCGCCAATTGCAGGTGATGTAAAATATTCAAAATACCACGACGGAAAATATTTGGTAGCATGGCATCCAAAATCATCTACTGAAAACGAACGAACTTCTATAGTAATAGATAATGGCAGCGTTGATGTATTGGTTCGACAAATTGCAGGAAAAGTAGCACGCAGAATTGTTTATTATTTAGAAGAAGGTGATTCTATTGAACAAGGTGCTGATTTCGGCTTCATTAAATTCGGCTCGCGTGTTGATTTATTTTTACCATTAGATACAAAAATAAATATCAAACTCGGACAAAAAGTAAAAGGCGGAATTACCATTATTGGTGAATTGCCAAAATAATTGCTTCGTTAAACTCAGTCTAACTTTCTCAATTTATACAACACAATACCATTAAAATTTCCAATCGAATCAGTTTGGTACGGCTTGAATTTTTCTGCATGAATAAAGCAATCCATTCGTAGCAATAAAAAATCTGCTTTTTTATTTTTTAATAGAAATAAATAATCATTGAATTCTGTATAACCTTTTCGTTTGATTTGATACAAGGTTTTATTCGGTGAATCATCTGGTAATGAAATCACTATTTTATCTTTTGTAACACCATTTTTTTTTAGAAAATCCTGCATCGCAGCACTTGAATAATATCCATTCGGTAAATTGTCGCTGCATTTTTCTTCCACAAAATTCTTACAAAAAATTACATTTGGAATCAAGCATAAAAACAAAAATGTGTGTGCGAAAATATTTTCTGAATAAAATAAATTATACACTTTCAGTAAGCCAATAATTAAAAATAGAAAGCAAACAAAAAACGGTACATAATAATATTCGTGACCAATCATTTTTTGGCAGAAAAATAAAATATACAAAGCAACTAAAGTAAAACTGCTAAGAATAAAAAAACGCAAATCTTCGTTCAGTTTTTTCCAATGTTTAATTAAAAAATAAACAGAACATAAAACAGCCATAGAAGTTGGTCGCCAGAAATAATTTTTAGAATTAGAAACCACCATGCGCCAAATTGCCAAGCCAATGTCTTGCAAACTCAATTTCCAAATTGGAGAAATACTTAAGAAGTAATAATGGTCGTGATTTATTTTATTATAGTGTTTAGCATAAATATACCATGCAAAAAACAGCAGAAATGAAAAAAGTAATAAGCTAATTTTTGATTTGAATTTTGATTCGACATTTCTACATCTAAATAAAAAAAGAAGCAATAAAACAAAGTTTATTGCTTCGCTTGCTTTTAACAATGATGCCATCGCAAAACATAAAAATGCAAATAGCATCCAAAATAAGTTTTCTTTTTTATGATGATTTAAAAAAAATGACCAACCTAAAAGCGCAAAACATAATGCTGGAACATCACTTAAAAAATTATTTCCATAAAAAACTAATAAAGGTGAAGCGAAAATTAGTAAGGCACAAAAAATGGATAATAAGGTGCGTTCTAAAAAATAAAATGCAATAAAATAAACTGATAAAATTCCAATGAATAAAATGCTTGTATGCATGCAACGCAACGCATAATCTGGATTTGAGAATTTGGCTGCTAGGAAATAAAACAAAGGAAACTCACCAGCAACATTGCCATTCACAGATTGTAAATTATACGTTGCCGATTGTAAAAAAGGTAATTGAAATTGTTTGTAATTTGAAGTCATAGCCATGCAATCTGCTTGGCGCCACAAATGCGAACCTTGTGGCAATAGCTGTAACATTTTTGGATAGGCATAAAAAAAACTGATTGCAATAATCGCAATTAGCAATAAAAAAAATCCGATGTGTTTTGATTTCACACTGTGAAAATACAGAATATTTAAAGTTTATTCTTTCACAATTTCCACCTGTTTTTCCTTGTCAGCAATAATTTGTGGCGTGCCTCTAAATTCACCAATCTTACCTTTAACGCAAATTGTTTTTCCTTGCAAAAATTCTTCTGGTATATATGAAAAATTTTCTCTGTCTTGACCAAAAATCATTAATGTAAAAACTTGTTCTGGATATTTTTTATCTAAGTTGATATAGGTTGGATTTGTTTTTCCGTTTTCGCTAAATTTAGTACTAACTACTTTTCCGCAAACACATTTTTCTTTACCGATAAAATCTTTTGCTTGTGTGGAATTTATTTTTCCTTTGCCAAAATCTTTCGCAACAAATTGCGATGCTTTTTGGTGTTTGAAATAAGTGGAATCGAATAACAACAAATCATTTTCTGCTTCTAATCTATTTTCTAAACTATCTTCTAATTTTGGGAAAAAATCAATGCCTGTTAATTTTTCAATACTGTCAATAGAAACCACATGTTTTTCCAATTCATATGGAACATCTTTATTTGGATATAAAAACGCGATTGCTTTGTAAGTTGGTAGAAAATAATCTAACACAATTTTATAAACATAATCTGGAATCGAAACCTTAAAAGAACCTTGTTGGATTTTCGATAAATTATTACTTAAAATCGGACCAGTAATTACAATTAATTCTGAATTATCAATTGCCCATTCGCGCACCTGCATTTCAAGTTTATTCCATGAGTTATGATTCAATCCTCGATTTTGTGGAATGATATTCGAATAAAAATACGATTCACTCAATGCTTTTTTATTCCATTTAAAATCGGCCGAAGCAGCCATATGACCTCTGTCGTAACCACTGTTCCAATAATCAACGGAATCAGACATGTTTTGTTTAATTAATGGATCTTTTCGGAAATCGTTGCTTCGTGTGTTGGTGCCATATAAAATATCTTTTGGTATTACATGCACTACATAATTTGGTTGTCTATGTGTTGCATTATAGCTAGAAACAAATGCACTATGTTTTACAATCTGTTCATCAGCAATTGGCGCAGCAATACCAATAGAATCGATGAGTTTTTGAATATATTTTAGTTTTGAAAATTCTAAATCTTTAAAAACACCGTAAGCAATATCATTGACTGAAGTATCTTTTGATTGTTGAGAAAAGATATTCAAACAAAAAATAAAAAGTATAGAAAATAAAGTTCCTTTCTTCATATCATAAATATAAAAACATTAAAACAAAAAACGAGCCATAAAATTTGGCTCGTTTGTATTTAAATCTTCAAGGTTTTAAAAACTTGAAGATTTATTCTGCTATTAATCGTTGTAAATTGCTTCGATTTCTTTGTTGTATTTTTCGTTGATTACTTTACGTTTTAATTTCATAGTTGGTGTTAATTCAGAAGAGTCAGTTGTCCATTCATTCACCAATAACTTGAATTTTTTGATTTGTTCAATATGCGAGAAATTCGGATTTAACTCATCAACTATGCTTTGGTACTTTTGCTGTACTTTTGGATTTGCCACCAATTCTTCTTTAGTTGAATAAGTAACTCCGTTTTCTTTTGCCCATTTTTCTAGTTCTGGAAATGCAGGAACTATCAGTGCTGATACAAAGCGTTTACTTTCGCCAATTACCATAATTTGATCGATAAAGAAATCTTCTCTGAATTTACTTTCAATTGGAGCTGGTGCAACGTATTTTCCACCAGACGTTTTTAATAATTCTTTTTTTCTATCGGTAATTTTTAAGAATTTATTTCCTGAGTTGTTTGTGACAAATGTACCAACATCACCAGTTGAAAACCAACCATCATCTGTCAATACTTCTTTTGTTTTTTCAGGTTCTTTATAATAACCCATCATAATATTTGGTCCTTTTGCCAAAATCTCACTATCTGATTCTGCAATTTTTACTTCTACATCTTTAATTGGCATACCAACGGTTCCGAGCATGGCACCACCTTCTGTAAAACGGTTAAATGTGATTACAGGTGAAGTTTCTGTTAATCCATATCCTTCTCTTACTTGGATACCTGCAGCCGAAAAAACACGTGCAATTTTTAACGGACAAGCAGCAGAACCTGTAACTACACCAATAACGCGACCACCTAGTTTTTCACGGATTTTACTGAATACTAATTTGTCTGCAATTTTGAATAAGAAACTTGGTTTTTGATCATATTCGTATTGATCAGCCAAACCCATTGCCCAGAAAAATATTTTATTTTTGATGCCAGTTTGTTCCATTCCGCCATTGATTACTTTTTCATACACTTTTTCTAGTAAACGAGGAACAGTTGTAAAAAAATGTGGCTTTACAGTTGGTAGTTTTTCGGCTAATGTTTCCACTTCTGAATAATAAACATTAGCGCCTGCATACAAGTATGTGTATATTACCATGCGTTCAAAAATATGGCACAATGGCAAAAAGCTCAATGATACTTGACCTTGAGTTATAGGTAGTTCAGCTCGAACGGTTAAAACATTTGATACAATATTTGTATGCGATAACATCACACCTTTGGGAACACCAGTGGTGCCTGAAGTATAAATTAATGTTGCTAATGAATTTGGATCGATTGTGTTAGAAATGGTTGTTATTTGTGCAATGTCACCACCTTCACCCAATTTCATGATTTCTTCATAGTTTTTTGCTCCTTCAACTTGGTCGAATGTGTAAACATCTTGTAATGATGGAACTTTGCTTACTAAATTTTTTACTTTAGCATATAATTTTGCATCTGAAACAATACATATTTTAGCTTCAGCATGATTTAAAATATATTCATAATCATTTTCAGAAATGGTTGGATATAATGGTACGTTGATGCCACCAATTTGTCCAATACCTTGGTCGCAAATATTCCATTCGGTTCTATTAGATGATGTTACTACAGCAACCTTATCGCCTATTTGGATACCTAATTTCAATAAACCTAAACTCATGTTGTTAGACATGCGAATTAAATCATCGGTGCTGCTTTTCCGCCATTCGCCGTTTTTCATGGTTGCTAAGGCAACTACTTGTGGATGCGTTGCTTTCTGATAATGTAAGACGTCAAATAATCTTCTAACTTCCATATTTTCTGTTTTTTATAATTTTTTATAAATAGAATTTATTAATGTGCTGTATTTTTCTTTGATTAATTTTCTGCGCAATTTCATTGTTGCGGTCAATAATCCATTTTCTACTGACCACTCATCAGCTAATAGTTCCATATGTTTAACCTGTTCTACTTTGCCAAAGTTAACATTAAAATCGTTAATTATATCTTGATAAAGTTGTTTTACTGACTGATTTTGAATTAATTCGGCATTACCCAAATATGAAATACCATTTTTGTTTGACCAATCTTGCAGTTCTTCAAAATTAGGCAAAACCAATGCTGCTACAAACTTTTCACCATCGCCAATTAGTGCCACGTTTTCAATAAAAAAAGACTCTTTTAATTTATTTTCAATTGGAGATGGTGCAACATATTTTCCGCCTGATGTTTTAAATAGTTCTTTTTTTCTATCGGTAATTTTTAAAAACCCATCAGGAGTAAATTCGCCAATATCACCAGTCAAAAGCCAGCCGTCTTCATCAAATGATTTTTTTGTTTCTTCTTCATTTTTATAATAACCAAGCATCACATTTGCACCTTTGATTAAGATTTCGCCATCATCTGCAATTTTTGCTTGAACAGATTGCAGTAATTTGCCAACACAACCTGCTCTGAAATCTTGTTTGCGCAATGGCACTACGCTTACAACTGGTGAACATTCTGTCAAACCATAACCTTCCAAAACTGGCACACCAGCATTGGTGAAAATGGTTGCATATTTTTCTTGCAATGGTGCCGAACCACAAATAATGGCTTTGATATTTCCGCCAAGTGCTTCGCGCCATTTTGAAAATATAAATTGATTAGCAACCATTAAATTCGATTCTTCAGTAAAAGATCTTGGTTTTCCTAATTGAATGTTTTGCGCTTGTTTTACACTCCAAAAAAATAATTGTTTTCTAAAGCCAGTTAGTTTTTGTCCTTTTTTGATGATTTTTTCAAAAACACGTTCTAGTAATCTTGGAACAGTCGTGAAATATTGTGGTTTTATATCTTGCAAATGATCAGAAATAGTTTCTAAACCATCAGCATAATAAATAGACGAGCATGCAGCGAAATAGGTGTAATTTATGGTTCGTTCAAACACATGACACAATGGCAAGAAACTCAATACTTTTTCTTTGGTTTGAATAGGAATTGCGGTTAAGCAATCTTTTACATTGGTTACAATATTATGGTGTGATAACATTACACCTTTTGGTGTGCCTGTGGTACCTGATGTATAAATAATGGTTGCTAAATCACTTGGTAAAATGCTATTTTTTAGTTCAATTAATTGATTTTGAATTACAGCATCCTCATGTATAATTTCTTTCCAATGATTAACGTTTTCAACTACATCAAATGAATAAACACCTTTTATGCTTGAAACTACAGGAATGATTTCGCGTAATTTTCGGTGCATTAATTTGTCAGATAAAAAAATGTATTTTATATCAGCATGATTGAAAATATACTCGTATTCTTTTGCGCTGATAGTTGGATAGATTGGCACATTAATAACACCAATTTGCGAACACGCTAAATCAATAAAATGCCATTCTGGTCGATTGGTAACTGAAACAATAGCGATTTTATCACCTTTTTGAAGTCCAAGTTTTAGTAAACCAATACTGAGTTGACGTGCAGTTTCAACAAACTGGTTGGTAGAATAAGTTGTCCAATGTTGTTTATCTTCACGACGCGCGAAACATATGTCAAGCGGACAAACCTTTTGTTGGTATTCAATAATATCAAAAATGCGCGTATATTCCACTTTCAAAAAAAAATGTAGAAATCAAATTTATAAAATTAATTTAGTTCTTTATTACATTATGTCAAATTCAACCAATTTAATTTTATACAAAGCATCGGCTGGTTCTGGAAAAACATACGCGCTGACCAAAGAATACCTTAAAATTATTCTGCTAAATCCGTATGATTATAATAAAATATTAGCAGTTACGTTTACGCGCAAGGCAACACAAGAAATGAAATCGCGCATTATTGAAGAATTAGGAAAATTAGAATTACAAAAAAAAGACGCAAATACAATCAAATTAAAAGAAGCAATAATTAATGAAATTAAAGCAGCAAAAAGTATTGACATTTCTACTTATTTTGAAAAAAATGCAAATACAGCTTTGCAATTAATTTTGCACGACTATTCCAATTTTAATATTTCAACCATTGATAGTTTTTTCCAAACTATTATTCGCTCGTTTGCTAAAGAGTTGGATTTGCCAATTGGAATGGAAATAGAATTGGATACCGAATCAGTTATTCAGCAAGCTGTGCAAGATATGTTGAAAGAATACAAAACCGACAAAGATTCGTTTTCAAAGTGGCTCGAAGATTTTGTTTTTGATTTAATTGATGATGACAAAAGTTGGAAAATTGAGCAGCAACTCATTAAACTAGGAAGTCAATTATTGAGTGAAGAATATCAATTGCTTTCACAAAATAATCAACAAGATTTTGACATTGAAACCTACAAAAAAACGTTGCTTGATTTAAAGAAAATAGTGCTTGATTATAGAAAAAAAATAGACGATTTAATTAAGCAAACTGAGAAAGAAATAGAAAAAGATAATTTAGATTTGAGCTTGTTTTATCAAGGAACACGCAGCATTCAGTCATTTATAAATAAAACAAGAAGTTACGAACCAGCAACTAATTCTTACTTAGAAAAAATGTTGGATGGCGGCGATTTATATTCCAAATCAAAACTAAAAGATGCAATAAGTATTCATCAATTAGAAAATGCATGGAACAATTATTTGATGCCATTCATTCAACAAATTTTAAATCACAAAGACGAATATCAGAAAACATATAACGCAGCAGAAATGGTATTGAAAAATATTTATGCAGTTGGTTTGTTAGCGTTTATAAATACTAAAATAAAAGAACACAAAGCAGCCAATAATTTAGTGTTGATTTCTGATACCAATCGAATTATTAGCGTTATTGCTGAACATGAAGAAGTACCGTTTATTTTTGAAAAATCTGCCAACTTTTTGAAGTATATTTTGATAGATGAATTTCAAGATACATCAACATTGCAATGGAAAGGAATGTTGCCGTTGTTGCTGGAAATACTACAAAACGTTGATGGTTTGGTGCTTATTGTTGGCGATCCTAAACAAAGTATTTATCGTTGGCGTGGTGGAAAAATGGAATTAATTATCGATGGAATTCGTCCAGATTTATTATATCATTGGAATAACGTAAAAGAAATTGTATTAGAAGATAATTATCGAAGTGCAAAAGAAATTATCGAATTTAATAATGCATTTTTTGCATCGATTCAAAAAAATATTTCGTTAGATAATTCTTTGTTTCAAGAAGTACTAAAAGATGTGAAACAAGAAATTATTAAAACAGATGTTACTGGTTTTGTGCAATGCAAATGGTTGCCAAAAGCAGAAGAAGATGAAGAACATACACACTTGCAAGAAACATTGCAAATTATTAAATCGCTTGAAACTGTCAATAAATACAGTGATATTGCCATTTTAGCACGCACGAATACACACGGTGCAGCTGTTGCGAATTATTTGCAGGAAAATAACGTACCAGTTGTTTCTGCTGAATCGTTGTTGCTGCAAAATATAATTTCAATTAAATTATTAATTGCTGCTTTAGAATATATTTTGCATAGCAACGAAGATTTTTATGCAGTGAAATTAAATTATTTATATGCACAATTTTTAGAAAAAGATTCAATTGAATCTTACTTGATAAAGCAAAAAAATAATACATATTTCTTTGAACAAGAATTGCCATTTTTTCAAAAAGAAAATATAACAAAGTTAACATCAATGGCAATGAATGAGTTGGTGTTTTTGTTGCTTCATCAATTTGGTTTAGATGCTCAAACAGATAGTTATACCTTGCGTTTTCAAGATGTAGTGATGCAACATGCACAAAATGCAACAAACGCAATTGTTGATTTTTTAGATTTTTGGAACGAACAAAAACACAAAATTTCAATCTTGCCACCAGATGGTATTGACGCCGTGAAAATTTACAGTATTCATAAATCAAAAGGTCTGCAATTTCCTGTGGTGATTATTCCTTTTTGTGATTGGAAAATGTCGCCAAAAACTCGTTCATTAATTTGGTTACAAAATAACGAAAAACCATTTGATGCCTTGAAAGCGTTTCCAGTAGAATTTTCTTCTAAAATGGAAAATAGTTTGTTTGAACTAGATTATAAAAAAGAAGTTGAAGCAACTTATATCGATAACATCAACTTGTTGTATGTAGCATTTACTCGTGCTGAGGCACAACTGTATATTTTAACTACAGTTGAAAAAGAAGATAAAAATGAAGCATTGCCACAAAATACAAGCAGATTATTGACGCATATTATTCCAACTTTAAACTTAAAAAATGCTGAAATAAATACCAATGAATTTATTTTTGGTAAAAAAGTTAGCAATACAGTTAAAGAAGAAAAAAAAATTGAGCTGAAAAATATTGAATTGGTAACTATTCAAGATTTTAAGCAGAAAATTAATTTAAAACAAAAAATCCAATACAATGATGCGCAAGCAAAAGGTACAACATTGCATACCATTTTAGCAAACATTAATCAACCAAATCAGTTGGAAAAGGCAATAAATACTGCTATTTTGGCTGAGTCAGAAATTCCATTCTACACTGAAAAAACAAAAAACATTATTAGTTTATTTAAACAAAATAATTGGTTTGATGCAAAATGGCAACATTTTAACGAACGCGAATTATTGTATAATAAAGAAACTTTGCGAGCCGATAAAATTTTATTAAGTGATGATGTTTGCATTGTGATTGATTATAAAACTGGAGCAAAAGAAAAAAACCATATTACACAATTGCAAGAATATATGCTTGTTTGTATAACTACTTTACAACAAAAAATTCAAGGTTATTTGTTGTATGTCGATACGATGGAATTAGTAGAAATAAATTTAAATTAAGATGCACTTTTTTCAAAAATACATAGAAGATGATTTTGAGATTATCGAATTAAATAACGATGTTGTTTCTGCTAGAATAGTAGTAAATATTGGCAACACACTGTTTTCATTAAAGCAAAATGATGATGAAAAAGTGTATTTTCCGTTTTCATTTGATGAATATAAAAGCAATGCAAAATTAGCTGGAAATCCATTTATGCATCCATGGTCAAATCGGTTAGAAGCTGATTTTATTTTAATAGAAAATCAAAAACATGAGTTTCCAACAGAAAAAATGAATTTGATTTATCGTGATGGTAATAATTTACCTCTGCATGGTTTATTATTAAAAAGTGATAAATGGAAAACTATTGATTTATATGAAGATGCCAATGTTTGCTGGCATCTTGCAGAATTAAATTTTGATAACGAAGATTGGTTATCTGTTTTTCCATTCAAATATAAAATTCAAATTAAGCATCAATTAAAAGATAATGAACTAAGCATTGAAACCACAATTATCAATGAAGATGAAAAAGCAATGCCAATTAATTTTGGTTTTCATCCTTATTTTTTGAAAACCAATGAAGCATTTCAATTAACAATTCCAGCAAAAAATGTAATTGAAGTGAATGATAAAATGATTCCAACTGGAAATTCATTTGCTAAAGAAGTTGTATTTGATTTTGAAAATCATCAGTTAAATGTATCAACTATTGCTTTAGATAATGGCTTTGAGCATTTGATATATAACAAAGATGGACAAGCTGAATTTTTAATAAATGATTTGAAGATAATTTTTGATAAAAACTATTCTTTTGCACAAATTTACGCGCCAAATAAAATCGACAAGCCATATATTTGCATAGAACCAATGACTTCGGCAACGAACGCTATTAATAAAAATAGTTGCAAAATGCTTGCTAAAAATGAAACGTTTAAAGCGCGTTTTTCTATTGTTTTATAAAACCAAAACACTTCATCCTAAAATATTCATCAAACGCCATTCGCAAAGTGATATTGTTTTTGGTTAAGAATTCAACATCTGAAATTGCATTAAAAAACATTCTATCACTGATAACCAAAATGGCTGTATGTATTTCCGTAAACACACCAGCTTTTTTTCCATTGTTATAAAAATCAGTCAATACCTGATTTACATAATCGATAAATTGCTGCACTTGATTCCAAAGTAATGGATATTCATCTTGTAAATCAGCTAAAAACAGATTTGAAATATCATTAAACGAATTTGAAAATAATTCCAACATTTTATAAAATCTTGTTTCAAAAGAAAGTAGTTCGTTTTTTGCAATGTTCTCGAATTCACTCATTTGTCCAATTACACGCATCAACGCAATTTCTACCATTTCATCTTTTGAACTAAAATAATAATACAAGGTGGCTTTACTTATTTTTAATTCTGAAGCAATACTATCCATGGAATATTTTTTTAATCCATGTTTCTTAAATGTCTCCGTCAGTTTTACAATATATAAATCTCGTTTTTTAGGATTCAGATTTCTTTCTTTTGATACTGCATTTCTACCCATAATTCTTTACTTATGTTAATTAAACATCACTTCAAGTAGTAAAATTAAACTAAAAACTGATAAATAGTTTGATTTATTGAAATTATTTATTTAAATTCGATAAGATAAATTTTTAAACTCAAAATTTAATACTTATGAATACTTTTCAAATCAACCATGCACCACCAAAAAGTGAAATGACGAAGTTGCATAAATTATGGCGACGGTATAAATATTTTACACCAATAATCGTTTTGCCAGCAATCATGTTTATTTCGTTTTACTATTTAGGATTTTGGTCGTTTTTTGCATTCATATTTGTGTATGGATTTATTCCAACCATGGAATTTATTTTTACTGGCACAGCTGAAAATTTTACAGAAGAAGAAGAAGCTGTAGAACGACAAGATATTTATTACGATTTAGTAATTTATTCAATGTTGCCTTTGCAGTATATAATTTTAGGATTGTATTTATGGACAATAACTACAAAACAATTACAATGGTATGAGTTGGTTGGTATTACAACAGCGATGGGTTTGGCTTGTGGTGCATTAGGAATAAATGTGGCACATGAACTTGGACATAGAACAAAAAAATACGAACAGTTTATGTCGAAATTATTATTGATGAGCACCTTGTATATGCACTTTTTTATTGAACACAATCGTGGACATCATAAAAATGTTTCTACACCATTAGATCCAGCAACATCTAGATTAAATGAAAATTTTTATGCATTTTGGCCTAGAACAGTTATTGGTGGTTGGATGTCAGCTTGGCATTTAGAAACACCGTTCCCGCCGCCGACCAACCGGCTGATGCAGGGGCGCACCGCCGTCATCATTGCCGGCATTTTGAACTTCGTAGGTGCAATCTCCGGAACCGCAGTGGCGAAGACGATTGCATCGGGGTTCGCCGATCCCGTGCTCGTCACTCCGGTGGTGGTTCTGGCTGCGCTCGTTGGGGCGATCGTGTGGAATCTGATCACCTGGTACTTCGGCATCCCCAGCTCGTCGTCGCACGCGCTGGTCGGCGGGCTGGTCGGCGCCGCGGTCGCCGAGGCGTCGAGCTTCCTCCCCAAGCCGGAGGAGTTCCACATCGGCCCCGTCGAGTACCTGGAGCACCTCCGCAAGGTGAAGTCGGCGGTGAAGATCCCCGTGATCGCCTCGGAGGGCTTCATGGAAGAGGCCACGAGCGAGAACATCCTGGTTGGTACGGCGATGGGGCGCCGCTCGATGTACCAGTTCGGCAAAAACCTGGCGCCCGGCCCGAAGG
>CALLKF010000024.1 GCA_938008535.1 uncultured Saprospirales bacterium
TGAGCGAAAATACAAATTCCAATGGTAAGTTGCATGCAATTTATATTGCACTAATCCTATTATTAATTGGCGGTTTAGTTTTTACAAATCTAAAATTAAAAAAATCAAAAGAAACAATTGTAGTAACAGAGCAAAAAGTTACTGAAGTAGAAAAACTGAAATCAGATTTAGATTTAAGATATAATGAGTCGTTACAAGAAATTGAAAGTTACCGTGGACAAAATGCAGGTTTAGATAGCATGTTAAATATTAAAGAACAAGAACTAACTGCTAAAAAAGCAAAAATTGATGCATTGTTAGGTCAAGTTTCTGCGGCAAAAGCTGGCAGCAGCGAAAAGGCTAAATTATATGCAGATGCACAGGTTTTAATTAAACAGCTTGAAGATGATAAATTAAGGTTACAAACTTCTATTGATTCATTAATTACGGTAAATAAAATATTATACCAAGAACGCGATAGTATTACAGGAGAATTGTCAACAACTATACAGAAAAAACAACAAGTTGATGAAGAAAATCAGAAGATGAAAGATCGTATTGATAAAGCATCCATTTTAGGTACTGCTAACATTCAATGTTCACCAATTAGAATGACAAGAAAAGGAAAAGAAGATGAAGTTAACAAAGCGAAAGACGCAGAAAAATTGCGAATTTGTTTTGATTTATTACAAAATAAAATTGCTCAAGCTGGAGAAACAGAAGTTGCTGTTCGTATCTTAAATCCTGACGGAACAACAATTCAATTACAAAACTTAGGTAGTGGAACATTGAAAGAAGCAACGACTGGAAATGATATTCCTTATACTTACACCATCAAACCAGATTACCAAAACGAAACAAAAACAGTTTGTTCTTATTGGGCTCAAACATTTAAATTTGCATCTGGAAAATATTCAGTAGAAGTATATCAAAAAGGATTTTTGATAGGACAATCTACTTTTGTGATGAAATAATAAATCAATATAAAGTGGAAACTTTATAAACCTTATTAAAAGCAACCAGCAATGGTTGCTTTTTTTTTAATTTGACAATTTATTAAACGCAGTAAACAGCATAAAATAAATAACATTTTTACCTTGCAAAAAAATAAATTTCTGAAGAACCAATCAACATACATTAAAGGAATAACACTTGTTTTTTTAGGTGCTGTATGTTTTTCTACAAAAGCAATATTTGCAAAACTAGCATTTAAATATGGTGTAGATGGAATCACGATTTTAATGATACGTATGCTGTTTTCTTTACCTTTTTATATCGTTATTTTATTTTTTGAAAACAATAAAAAATCAATACGCATACCACAAAAAACCTGGACGACAATTTTAATTCTTGGAATCATTGGTTACTATTTGGCTGCACTTTTTGATTTTATCGGCTTGCAATATGTAAGCGCAAACTTAGAGCGGATCGTAATTTTCACCTATCCTACTTTTGTTCTTTTAATGGGAAAATTATTTTTTAACCGAAAGATTTTACCCATTCAATTTCTGGCAATATTGATTTGCTACATTGGAATTATATTAGCATTTTACTCTGACAAATCAATTTACAACACAGCTAACTTAGGCAAAGGTTGTGTATTTATTTTATTGAGTTCATTAACCTATGCATTTTATTTAGTAAATAGCGACAGTGTTATAAAAAAAATCGGAACAGTTCGTTTTACTTGCATTTCTATGATTATTTCGTGCATGGCTGTCTTAATTCATTTCGCTGTTTTACATGGATTTTCAATTTTTAATTTTCCAAAACAAGTGTATTGGTTAGGCATTTGTATAGCTATTATTTCTACTGTACTACCTTCATTTTTAATGACAAATGGAATACGTTTAATTGGTTCCTCTAATATGTCAATAGTGGCAAGCATCGGTCCAATTGCAACTATTTTCATGTCGTATTTTATTTTAAAAGAACATATTTCGCTACTACATTTACTAGGTACTTTTTTTGTGTTAATTGGCGTATTAGTGATTAGTTTTTTTGGAAATAAAGCAAAAGTGATGGTGTAATAAATTTTGAATTTTAAAACTAAATTTTAAACTTCAATTTCTAAATCGTAATTTGTACATCGTAAATCGTAAAATCAATTATCATGTTTCAGGAAAATTTATTTAAAGATAAAATCGTATTAGTAACTGGTGGTGGAAGTGGCATTGGCTACACAATTGCAAAACAATATTTGGCATTAGGCGCAATCGTTTATATTGCATCACGTAATGCTCAAAAAATTGAAAAAGCAATAACAGAATTAAAAGAGTTTGGTGATGTGCGAAGTGCGATTGCAGATATTCGCGAACCAGAACAAATTCAAACATTAGCAGACCAAATAAAAGCTGAAGCTGGCAGATTAGATATATTAGTTAATAATGCTGGTGGACAATTTCCATCTGCTGCAGAAAATATTTCGTTCAATGGATTTCGCGCTGTAGTAACGAATAATTTAATCGGTACTTTTTACGTGACACAAATAATGGCGAAAACATTTTTCATTCCTCAAAAAGAAGGAAATATCGTTAACATCATTGCTAATATTTTTCGTGGATTTCCAGGCATGGTGCATACAGGTGCAGCACGCGCTGGCGTAGATAATATGACAAAAACACTAGCGATTGAATGGGTTCGTTATAACATTCGTGTAAATGCTATTGCACCAGGAATTATCCGATCATCAGGAATGGATACTTATCCACCAGCAATTTTAAAAGGAATAGAAAAAAGTATTCCAAATAATAGAATGGGTACAACAGATGAAGTAGCATATCCTGTTTTATTTTTATCATCACCAATGGCATCCTACATTAGCGGCGAAACATTATATGTAGACGCAGGTAATCGACTTTGGGGCGACCAATGGCAAGGTTGGAGCGAATCATTAACGTAAACAAGAATTGTCTGAATTTGGATTCATTGGATTTATGGATAAATGAATAAATTCAAAAAATATCGTTCTCAAAATGAAAGAAGAAATACAAGATGATATAACTTATCAAATAATTGGTTGTGCGATGAAAGTGCATAATTATTTAGGAAATGGATTTCAAGAAGTAATTTATCAACGTGCTTTAGCAATTGAACTTAGGAAAACAAATATTGATTTTGTGCGAGAACAAGAAGTACCAATACTTTATGAAGATGAAGAAATTGGAACACGAAGAGTAGATTTCTTGATAAATGGAACTATATTAATTGAATTGAAAGCAATTATAAAAATAGAAGCAGTACATTTAGCACAAGCATTAAATTACTTAGTAGCATATAATTTAGATAAAGGATTACTCATAAATTTTGGTGCACA
>CALLKF010000025.1 GCA_938008535.1 uncultured Saprospirales bacterium
CTAATTTTTATGGCAACAAAGGCAAGTTGCCTTGGCCAGTTGGAAGTGGATTTATTAGCAAAGGATTTGGACGATACAATCATCCTGAATTAAATAATGTATCTATTGAAAATAATGGAATTGACATCAGAACAGATGAAAACAGCAGTGTTCGTTGTGTATTTGAAGGAAAAGTGGTTGGTATTTTAAATAATCCAACGTTTAAAAATGCAGTAATTATTTCTCACGGCGATTATTTCACTGTGTACTCAAAATTGGCTTCGATAAATGTTACTAAAGGACAAAAAATATCTACAAAACAAGTAATTGGAACTGCATTTACAGATGAAGATAACATTACAGAAGTGCATTTAGAAGTTTGGAAAGGTTCATCTAAATTAAATCCAGCAGATTGGATATTTAAAAAATAGGTTGATGTACGATTAACGATTGATGATGAAAAATGAACGATTAATTAATTATAAGAATAAAATGTTTCTAGAAAAAGAAACATTGTCCATCATTAATCGTAAATCGTTAATTTCTTTGTTCTTTGTTCTTTGTTCTTTGTTCTTTTTTTCTTCATGCGAACAAGTTCCTTTGTCTAAAATAAAAGCAATGTTCGATGAAAAAGATGCAGATGTAGAAGTAGCAGATAGCGTAAAATTTATTTATAAAGAAGGTGAATATGCACGAGCTATTGTGACTGCACCAAAAGTAAAACGTTATACAAAAGAACAATCAAAGTTGGAATTTAGCAATGGCTTGTTGGTTAAGTTTTATGAAACATTGGATATGATATCTGTACTGAAAGCAGACTATGGCGTAAATGACGATGCGAAACAACTCATTATTGCTTCAGGAAATGTACACATGGAAAATGCAAAAAATGAAATTATGGAATCGCAAGAATTGACTTGGAACATAAAAACAAAAAGAGTTTGGACAGATAAAGCAATTCGAATAAAAACACCAGATAATATTATAAATGGAATTGGCTTTGATGCTGATGAAGATTTCTCTAATTATACCATTCGTAAAGTAACAGGAATTGTTTCTGTAGATGACGATAATGGTTTTAAAGAATAAATATGGTACGCTGGCTCATACTTACTATTGTTACTGTAATTATCATAGTAATCAAAACCATTCAAGATGGATTTCTTAAAGGCAACGATTGGTTTTTATACATTATACTTTTAGTAAGCATTTACTTTGTTTGGCATCATAGAAGATTAAAATGAAAAAGATTAAAAGACAAAAATGTTCTTTTACTCTTTCTACTACTTAATAATATTTATATTGCAAGAATCACTCGGGTCTAATTTTGCACCTTCTACATCTACTTCAGCATTTACTTTAAATTCACTACGTGCATTATCCGCAAATTTTGCCATTTTGCCTAAACCTCCTAACATACCACCTTTTTCTGCTAACTGGTCGGTTGAAGATTTATAAACCTGAACTGGAAATTCAAACTCTACTGTTTTAGTTTCACCTGTTTTCATTTCAAACATACTATTGTCATTCCATGAACCAATAGTGTATGTATTAACTTTTTTATTATCACCTCTTCCTGTTGTTTGTTCTTCTTCCAGTTTTACTTCCATCTTTTTTACTTTCTGATCGCTTTTGGCAGTTAATAGCAACGAGCCTTTGAGTATTCCATCAGAAGCATTTAACTGACCTGGAACATTAATTTTTACAGATATAGTACCAATACCTAATGCTTGTTTAACTTTTGAAAAGAATGACATAGTTTATTTATTTTTAGTGTAAAAAAATAAAAGATAAATATACCAAAATTAGAAAATAAAATCTGACGCTTTTTTCTTTTCTATGTAAATATCTAACGTTAAATAAATATCTACCATCAGGTATTAATTTATGCATGAGTATTTATTGATATTTATTATCTTAACATCCACAAAAATCAAACATTTAAAATTGTACTATGCAAAAACCAACACTAAAAGAAAAATTTCGATATTATTTTGAAAACACTATGTCATCTGGACCAAGTGGTGTTATAAAATGGCTGGCAATTGTATCATTGGCAATTGTTTTGCTTTTAGGTTTAGTAATTCTAATTTTTGGTATTAAAGAATCAGGTGATGCTGAAAGTCCACTCGGTTTTTTTGAAGGCGCTTGGCAAAGTTTAATGGCAACTTTAGATTCAGGAACTATGGGTGGCGACCCAGCAGATGCTTGGCCTTTCAGAATCGTTCGTTTTATTGCAACACTGGTTGGTATTTTTGTTATCTCTATTTTAATTGGTTCTATTTCAAGTGGTATTGATGAAAAAATTGACGAACTTAAAAAAGGAAAATCAAAAGTTTTAGAAACAAATCATACACTAATTTTAGGTTGGTCCGAAAAAGTATTTTCAATCATTAAAGAAATAATAGAAGCCAATTCAAATCAAAAAAATCCGAGCATCGTAATTTTAGCAGATAGAGATAAAGTAGAAATGGATGATGAGATTCGAGAAAAAATCGAAGATTTTAAAAACACAAAAATAATATGCAGAAGTGGAAGTCCATTAGAATCATCAGCAATCAATGTAGTAAATCCAAACGCAGCGCGCTCAATAATTGTATTGGCAAATGAAGAAGCAAATGCAGACACTTATGTTATAAAATCTGTATTAGCATTAACCAATGGTAAAAACAGAAAGAAAGAAGCATACCATATAGTCGCAGAAGTAAAAGATCCTAAAAATATGGAAGCAGCCGAATTGGTTGGAAATAATGAAACCGTATTTGTGCTTTCATCTAACTTGATTTCTAAAATTACCGCTCAAACGTGTCGCCAATCTGGATTAAGTGTAGTTTATACTGAATTGTTGCAGTTTGATGGTGATGAAATTTATTTTAATGAAGAAAAATCGTTAGCAGGTAAAACATACAAAGATGCATTATTTGCATACAACACTTCATCTATTATTGGTTTGTTTACTTCTGATAAAAATGTTCTGATAAATCCACCAATGGACACAGTAATAAATAATGGCGACCAAGTGATTGCTATTAGTGAAGACGACGATACCGTGAAAATAAGTGGAATGTCGAGTTGGAATATTAAGCATGATGTATTTAATAATTTTGAAAAAGATGATGTTAAAACAGAACATTCATTAATACTAGGATGGAATAATAGAGGCACTAGTATCATAGAAGAATTAGATAATTATGTTGCAAAAGGTTCTGAAGTATTGATTCTAGCAGATAGTGAAATAGATATTGAAGCATCTTTAACGGATTTAAAAGCGAATGTAAAAAATCAAAATATTTCTTACATGAAAGGAAATATAATTGATAGGAACACATTAGACAGTTTACGAGTAGAAAATTTTGACCACATTATTTTATTGAGTTATAAAGATGGAATGGATGTGCAGG
The DNA here is from genome assembly GCA_938008535.1 of uncultured Saprospirales bacterium. Classification (GTDB taxonomy): domain Bacteria; phylum Bacteroidota; class Bacteroidia; order Chitinophagales; family JADIYW01; genus JADJSS01. The sequence goes on from CALLKF010000025.1 coordinate 3,381, forward strand.
AAAGCGATGCAATTACTTTGATATGTTTGTTGCACCTTCGAGCAATAAGTGAGAAAGTAAATAAAGATTTTAGCATCGTTTCAGAAATGCTAGACATAAGAAACAGAGATTTAGGTGTCGTGGCAAAAGCAGATGATTTTATTGTTGGTGATAATTTAATAAGTTTAATGCTTAGCCAACTCAGTGAGAATAAAGACTTGAAAAAAGTGTATGATATTTTATTTGATGCTGATGGTTCTGAGATTTATTTGAAACCAGTAAGCAGATATGTAAAAACTGGCGAAGAAATGGATTTTTATACAATCGTGGAACGCGCTGCACAATTAAACGAAACTGCTATTGGTTATCGCGTAACTGCAGAAAGTAGCAACTCAGACGAACATTTTGGTGTAAGATTAAATCCGAAGAAAACAGATAAATTTACTTTTTCACCAGACGATTTAATTATCGTGCTTTCTGAAGATTAATTAGCAACAAACCAAAATAAACGCAACGATTATTCGCATATACTCTTAAATAGTAGACCGTTTTCTTTAAAGTGAAAATTTTTTACTTGACAAATACCTTAATTAGACATACCTTTGTATTGAGAAAAACCCAAATCAAATTTTTACTTCTCATTTTTATTAGAAACAATTAAAAAAACGATTGCAATTTTAAGCTATTGTAATGTTGTCTGAAATAACTAACATAACGCGTTCTATACATCAAAATTTGTAAGCATAACCCACTTCAAATTTTCAAAACGATTTTTTAAATAATGTATAGATTGTAGAGTTTTTTTAGATTCGAAATAAAACCCTTTGTGCAATGTATGATACGCAAGTATCTATATCGTACTGAAACATAACAAACATAAAAACCTAAAATGCGTAATTTATTACTCACTTTACTGCTATTGTATATAGCAAGAGGCACATTATTAGCACAAAACTGTTCTATTAATGCTGGCTTGAATAGTTCTGTTTGTTTAGCTGAGTCAATAAAATTATACGGAACACGTTCAGGTTTATTCGTGCCAAATGCTACATCTAAATGGATACAGTTATCTGGGTCTCCAGTTATTATTAATCAACCTGATTCATTAATAACTTCAATTAGTGGTTATTCTGATGGAACATACACCTTTCAATTAAAAAATACATGTCAGGATGGTATAGTATCATATGATACTGTAACCGTTTCTGTATTTCCATTAACAAAAGCAAATGCAGGTAAAGACACTTTACTTTGTGCTTCAGCGTCATACCATCTAAATGCTAATTACCCATTGTTGCCAGGTGAAACTGGAGAATGGAGTATAATTAATAATAATGGAAATTTGACAATTAATAATTTATTTGATCCTAATTCAATCATTTCATTACAAGCTAATTCTCCTGGAATTTCTCAACTCAGGTGGATTATTTCTAATACAAATGGATGTGTTTCTTATGATGATGTCATAATAACAAATTGTGGAGGAACAGCTTTAGTATATGCAGGTCCAGACCAGTTTTTAGATAATTGTTATGTAGGAACTGCGTGTACAAAATTAATTGCAACCAACGGAAATATTGGTGTTGGTGGACAAAATGGTATTTGGACTTTTGTTTCAGGACCAAGTATTCCTAATTTAACCATGGTAAATACACCAATAGCATCTGCTTGTAATTTAATTCCTGGTACTTATGTGTTTAGGTATACAGTAAGCGGACCTTGTTCAAATGGTATGGACGAAGTATCTGTAACAGTTCCTTTTCCAAGCCAAAATGCTCCACTTGTTAATGCAGGAAACGGAATGGTTATATGTGATATGACTTCTACGATAACATTAAATGGAAGCATTACTGATAATTCAACCGAAATAGCGCAATGGTCGCAAATATCTGGACCATCTACAGTATCTTTTAATTCGCCAAATAGTTCATCTACAGTTGTAACAGGTTTAATTAATCCAGGTACATATTCATTTAGTTACAGCGTAAAAAACTTAACCACAAATTGTACAGGAATTGGTATTGTAAATATTTCTAAATATCAACCTGGATATATAGATGGTGGTCCAGATCAAATTCTACCATGTAATACTACAGAAACAGTTATTCCAACAGTAACAACTGGATTAGGATATGTAACCTATAAAATTATTAGTGGTCCTTCTGGTGCATTTTCTTATCCAACGCGTGCCGATACAAAAAATACGATAAAAGGATTAATTTATCCAGGTACTTACCGAGTTGAAATAAATTATCAATTTGGTTCTGAGTGTGATGCAATTAATGACTTTGTAGATATTACTGTCTCAAGACCACCAACAGGAGCCAATGCTGGAACTTATCAAAATTTTACGTGCGCTGCTGCATCAACACAATTAGCTGGAAACAATCCAATGCTTACAGGTTTAGGTTCAGGATGTTGGAGTCAGGTAGATGGTCCAAATATGGCAATATTGGCAACACCAAATAATTATCTTTGTAATATTTCAGGAACTATTGCTGGTAGATATGTTTTTAGATGGACTGTCAGTGGTGGTTTAGGTTGTCCTGATAACCATGACGATATTGTTGTTATTTCACCAGGTAATGATGTTACTAAAGCTAATGCAGGTATTGATAGACAAGTTTGTATTAATTCACAAGTAATATTAGACGGTAACTCAATTCGTGCAGACGAAACAGTAAAATGGTCTGTGATACCAAATAATATTACATTTTTCCCAAATAACAATGTTGTTGATCCAATCGTTTCTGGATTACAACCGAACACAGCTTACACTTTTATTTATACTATTTCAAATTCTTGTGGTAGCAGTTCTGTAGATTCAATCGTAATCAACACGAGCTCTGTTTCTGGACCATCAATAGCAAATGCAGGAGAGAATCAATGTCTTCCGAAAAATACAAATTCAATTCAATTAAATGCTTTACAACCAACTTCTGGAATAGGTAAATGGGATTTAATTGAAGGCAATATAGTTTCTATTGTAAATCCATTCTTTTATAATACAAAAGTGAATGGACTTAAAAATGGAACGTATAAATTTACTTGGACTGTTTCTGTAAACGGATGTTCAAATAATTCAATTGATACCGTTATAATTACGATAGCTGATTCTACTACAATCGCTAATGCTGGTATGGATGTTGCGAAATGTGCAGATTCTTATGTTTTAAACGGAAACAATCCTGTTTTTGGAACAGGACATTGGTCACAAATATCAGGTGATGGTGCTGCTGTTATAGTTTCACCATTGAACTCAACTTCATTAATTAAAAATTTAACTACAGGTACTTATATCTTTAGGTGGACAATAGAGAATGGAGTTTGTTCTTCAAATTATGACGAAGTAAAACTCTCTATCTCAACACCACCATCAATTGCTAACGCTGGTGCAGATCAAATGCTATGTGTAAATGGAACAACGCCAGTAATATTACAAGCACAAAATCCTTCGCCTGGTGTTGGACAATGGGTTTGGGTTTCTGGAACTACTTTTTCACCTACTATAAATATTATAACGCCTACTAAATCTACCGTTTCAAATCTTACTAGTGGTGCTCATGTTTTTAGGTGGATTGTAAGTGGTGGCGCTGGCTGTCCTCAATCTACAGATGATGTTATCGTAAATGTATCTATGCCAGCAAACGCTGGTGCTGACAAGAGTTTATGTAATTTGACTTCAACAGTTTTAAAAGGAAATGCTGGAACCAAAGGGATTTGGACTCAAATCTCAGGACCTAACGCGATAATAACACAATCGCCTGCACAAAACCCAACAGCAAATATTAGTGGACTGAAGTCTAGCTCTACATATATATTCAGATATACTATTCCTGCAATTGCTGGATGTGAAGCAACTTACGATGATGTAGTAGTAAAAAATGGATCACCAACATTAATTGCAAAAGCAGGCATTGATGCTACTTTTTGTGATACGAGTTCTCTTGTATTAGATGGAAGTGTTCCTGGTGCTGGTGAAACAGGTGTGTGGTCTGTTGTTTCAGGTGCAGCTGGCACAACTTTTTTCCCAAATGCCAATACGCCAAATGCTATAATAAAAAATATAAAGCCAGGTATTTATAACTTAAAATGGACAATCACCAATGGTTATTGCTCAACTTCAGATACTAAAAAAATCGAAAATTATGCAACTTCAACAATAGTAAACGCAGGCAACGATTTTACATTATGTAATAATATTTATAGTATTCCTCTCTCTGGAGCTTCCGTAAGTGGATTTACGACAGAAGGTTATTGGTCCATTGTTTCTGGTCAAGGTGAATTAAATAGCACAAGTCTTACAACGAATCCTAATACGATAATATTTAAACCTGCTGCTGGTTTTTCAGGACCTGTCGTACTTCGTCTTTCTGCTAATGACATTTGTAAAACTATAACAGATGAAATAACAATTGTTGTTGAAAAATCAATATCTGCATCGCATGCAATGGATGATTCTGTAAATACTGAACTCAATACAGAGGTCGTAATAAATGTTTTAAAAAACGATTTATTACTTAATAATGATAATCTATACAATGATGCAATTATCTTAAAACCAACACATGGCACGGTAAATATAAACAATGATGGCTCTATAGTATATCAACCTATTAATGGTTATGTTGGTCTTGATAGCTTTAATTATAAGCTGTCTAATTCAGATATAAAACAGGAGAATACTTGTTATGTCAACGGTAGAGACAATGCATGGGTTTACATCACTATCGAAGGTTGTATTTTTCCAAATGCATTTTCACCAGATGGAGATGGAATTAATGATGTTTTTGAAATTCCATGCGCGCAAGGAAATATGCAATTCACCGTATTTAATCGTTCAGGAATTGAAGTCTATAAGAATGATCAATATTTGAATGATTGGAATGGAACTTACAATGGATTGCCATTGCCAGATGGAACGTATTATTATATGCTGAGCTATTCAACAGATTTGAAAAATAAATTAAATAAAAACGGATTTATTACGCTGCGCAGATAAAAAAATCTGATTTTCATTAACAACCCTAAAGAAACATAAAAACATGAAACTGCAAGTAAACATAAAAGTAATTCTATTTATCATGCTGATAAGTTTTAATGTTTTTAATACCAAGGCTCAACAAGATGCTCAATACACGCAATTCATGTTTAATAAATTACCACAAAATGCAGGATATACAGGATCGAAAGAAGGATTAAGTATTCGTGCTGTATATAGAGACCAGTGGACTTCAAAAAATGGAACTGCAATTGATGGAGCACCTAAAACGACATGCTTTAG
>CALLKF010000026.1 GCA_938008535.1 uncultured Saprospirales bacterium
CGGTTTGCATCACTTTGTCACCCACATAGTACTTAACACCGAAACGCTCAACGTAGCGTTGCAACATTATGCTGCGATTAAGATATTTTTGCAATATTTGATTCAGATTTTTGACTCCAGCTGGACCTTTTTGCATTGGAGAAAGAATTTGCATATCTTTAGCAAAATCGAATGTACCGTTTTTGATTAACTTAGCCGCCATTGGGTGAATTTCAAAACGAACTACATTTAATAAATTTTCTATTATATTATCGGTCGATTTTACTTCTACAAAAACAACCATTTTACCGTCATGCGCAATAATGTCAATTTCTGAATGTTTATATCGCCAATTCATAAATAAAATCGTGTAATTCTTAGCAATCAAAAAATCTTTTGCCAGATTTTCTCCTTTTTTACCTATTTCTGTTGTCTTTTGCATAAAATTAACGTCTATAAAGATAAATGATTTTTAGGATTGATGATTTTTTCGCATTTTTACAGTGCAAATAAGAATTATTTTATAAAAATATAAACACAAATGTACAATTAGTGTTTTAAACGTATTTAGCAATACATAAAAACGAAATTAAAAGATGAAGATGAACGATTTAATACAAGCTTTTACAGCACAATTAAAAAGAGCCATAGAAATTGGCGAAGCAGCAAAATTAGGAAAAAATAAATTTCCAATTCGTAATGTTGTTATTTCTGGTTTAGGTGGCTCTGGAATTGGTGGCACTATTTTATCAAATATATTACGTGATGATCTTTCTGTTCCAATTATTGTGAACAAAGAATATCAAATTCCAGCTTTTGTAAATGAAAACTCTTTAGTTATCATTTCATCGTATTCTGGAAACACCGAAGAAACATTGTCAGCATTGATGCAAGCATTCAAAAAAAATGCACAAATTGTATGTATCACATCAGGTGGTTTAGTACAGGAATACGCAGAAACAAATGATATTGATTTTGTATTAATAGATGGTGGCTCACCACCACGTGCTGCATTTGGACAATCTTTTGTTCAATTATTATACATCTTGTTTCACTTAAGTTTATTAGAAGCTGGCTTCAAAAAATATCTTCAAGATGCAATTGTTTTATTAGATGCTGAACAAGATGCAATTCAGAAATCAGCAAAAGAAATTGCACACAAATTAAATGGCAAAATTCCTGTTATTTATTCTGATGCGAAATTTGAAGGTGTAAGTATTCGTTTTCGTCAACAAATTAATGAAAACGCAAAAATGTTGTGCTGGCATCATGTAGTTCCTGAAATGAACCACAATGAATTAGTTGGCTGGCGCGAACGAAACGAAAATATGGCTGTTGTTTTCTTGCGTAATAATAAAGATTATGAGCGCAACCAAGAGCGCATGGAATTTACCAAAGAAGTAGTTAGTCAATATACAAATGATGTATTTGAAATCTATTCAAAAGGCGACCACGATGTTGTACGCAGTTTATATCTTATTCATATCACTGATTGGATTTCTTATTTCTTAGCCGAAATTAAAGGTGTTGATGCTGTAGAAGTTGATGTAATTGGTAGATTAAAAAACAAATTGGCTGAAAATCCTTTTTAGTAATAAGTAATAAGGTTAAAGTAATAAGTAAAAATTACATGCAATAACTATACTTATACCTTACTACTTAACACTTATTACTCTTGTATGCAAAAAATTACAGTAAAAGATTTAAATGTCATCAAGTATGCTGATGCTTTAAATCTTCAAACAAAAAAATTTAATCAATTAATTGACAATAAAATTAATGAGTGTTCTAATTCAGACGCTCATTTTTTATTTTTATGTGAGCACGAATCTGTAATTACTTTAGGAAAGGCCGCGAATGAAAATAATATTTTGTTTGCAGATGATTTTTTAAAGGAAAAAGGAATCGATGTCTTCCATATTAATCGCGGTGGCGATGTTACCTTTCATGGCGTTGGACAAATAACAGGTTATCCAATTTTAGACTTAGAATTTTTTTCTTCTGATTTGAAAAAATATATGCGCGATTTAGAAGAAGTGATGATTAAAACTATTGCTGAATATGGAATTGTTGGTTACAGAATTGAAAATGAAACTGGCGTTTGGGTTGATAATAAAACAAACGGAACAACCAATAAAATAGCAGCGTTTGGCGTAAAAACATCGCGTTGGATTACCATGCATGGTTTTGCTTTAAATGTAAATATCGATCTCAATCAGTATAATTATATCAATCCTTGTGGATTTACGGAGAAAGGTGTTACTTCTATTTCAAATGAATTAAATAATGATGTTGATATAAATGAAGTAAAGCGGATTTTATTAGATAAATTTGCAACAGTGTTTAACACCAAAATGATTACCAATTGAACCAGACAGAAGAAATACAAAGTGCAGATGAAAATGAAGACGAACTCTTTGAACATCATCGTTTTGTTATAGATAAAGGCCAGGAAAAATACCGCATCGATAAATATTTAACCGAACGCATTCCATCAATTTCAAGAAATAGAGTGCAAAATGCAGCAGATGCACAAAGTATTTTAGTAAATGGAAAACCGGTAAAATCAAATTATAAAGTGCGCGGAAACGATGTGATTACAGTCGTACTGCCAAATCCTGTTTGGGATTATACCGTTGAGCCTGAAAATATTCCTTTAGATATTATTTATGAAGATGATGATGTGTTGCTGGTGAATAAAAAAGCAGGAATGGTTTGCCATCCAGGACACGGAAATTTTCATGGAACGCTGGTACATGCATTGCTTTGGCATTGCAAAGATTTACCGCAAATTTCAGGTGCTACAAGGCCTGGTTTGGTGCATCGCTTAGATAAAAATACATCAGGAATTATTATTATCGGTAAAACCGAACATGCGCTGACACATCTTTCCAAACAGTTTTTCGACAGAACGATAAAACGACATTACATTGCCTTAGTTTGGGGAGATATTGAAAAAGCAAGCGGCAGAATTGAATGTAATGTGGCCAGAAACCCCAACAATCGAAAGATATTTATGGCGGTAGAAGACGGACACATCGGTAAATACGCGGCGACCAATTATGAAGTACTGAAACGTTACGGCTATACAACGTTGGTTAAATGCAAACTGGAAACAGGACGTACGCACCAGATTCGGGTGCATATGAAATACATCGGACATACTTTGTTTGGCGATTACAGCTACGGAGGCGACCAGATTTTATCTGGAACGGTTTATGGTAAGTATAAAACCTTTATAGAAAACTGTTTTAAGCTAATGCCATATCATGCGCTGCATGCGCAAAGTTTAGGCTTCATTCATCCGCGCACCAATGAAGAAATGTATTTTGAAATGCCTTTACCGGAAAACTTCCAGGCGGTAGTAACTAAATGGGAAACGTATACGAAGGGTTTTCAGTTGTAAATTATATTATTTTATAAGTATATTTACACTTTATACTTATGGAGGTCATTATACAAAATACAATTGAAGGATATTATAAATTCTTTAGATATTATTCTTTCAAAAGGGATTTATACCGAAAATTATTTATAATTCTTTTAATAACTTTAGTTTGCACTTATCCTAACAAAAGTTTTGTTCTTCAAGATTATTTAGAAAAGATTGCAATTAACTTAATAATATTAAGCACCATTTTTTTCTTAGTTCCTTACATAATTACTATAATTCTCTTTAAGAAAAATAGGTTATATGACAAAGTCTTACTAGGAACAACAAAAATAACAAAGACAGATTTAG
>CALLKF010000027.1 GCA_938008535.1 uncultured Saprospirales bacterium
TTTCGGAGTTTAAAGACTTTAAAAACATCGACCGACCAACTATGATGCGTGTTTTAGAAGACGTATTTAAAACGCTTTTGCGTAAGAAATATGGCTCTGACCAAAATTTCGACATCATTGTAAATACAGACAAAGGTGATTTGGAAATCTGGCGTCACCGTACTATCGTAGAAGATGGAAAAGTAGAAGACAAATTAGCTGAAGTAGAATTTGCAATTGCAAAAACGATAGAACCAGACATGGAAGTTGGCGAAGAATTATACGAACCAATTACCATCGAATCTTTTGGACGTCGTGCAATTTTAGCAGCTCGACAAACATTGATTTCTCGTGTATTAGATTTAGAAAAAGACGAAGTTTATAAAAAATACAAAGACAGAGTTGGCGACATAATCACTGGTGAAGTGTATCAAGTTTGGAAAAAAGAAATTTTGTTGTTGGATGACGACGGAAACGAATTGATTTTACCAAAAAATGAGCAAATCAAAACCGATTTCTACAAAAAAGGCGATACTATTCGCGCAGTTGTAAAAGATGTAGAGCTAAGAGGTAGCAATCCATTAGTTATTCTATCTCGTACGGATGCTTCTTTCTTGGCAAAATTATTAGAAAACGAAGTTCCAGAAATTTTCGATGGCTTAATCGTTATCAAAAAAATAGTGCGTGAACCAGGCGAAAGAGCAAAAGTTGCAGTAGAATCTTATGATGACAGAATTGATCCAGTTGGTGCGTGTGTTGGTATGAAAGGTTCTCGTATTCACGGCATCGTTCGCGAATTAAGAAACGAAAATATTGATATCATCAACTACACACAAAATATCACTTTATTGTTGCAACGTGCGTTAACACCAGCAAAAATTGAAGGTATTGCTTTAGATGAAAATAAAAAACGTGCATCTGTTTACTTAAAACCAGATCAAGTGTCATTAGCAATAGGTAAAGGTGGTTTCAATATTAAATTAGCATCTAAATTATCAGGTTACGAAATCGATGTGTTTAGAGATACAGATACCGTTGCAGAAGAAGATGATGTGGATTTAGATGAATTTTCAGATGAAATCGAAGGTTGGATTATTGATGAATTCAAAAAAATTGGTTGCGACACAGCAAAATCTGTATTGGAATTAGATAGAGACGAATTAGTGCGTCGTACCGATTTAGAAGAAGAAACCATCGACGATGTAATTAGAATATTAAAAACAGAATTCGAATAAGATGAAAAGTCTATAGCCATTGTCATTAGTCATAGTTTATTCTATTTTGACTTATGACTTACGACTCACGACTTACGACTAAAAACAAAATATGTCAGAAAGTAAAACGATACGATTAGCAAGTGCCGCTAAAGAACTCAATGTTGGAATTGCAACCATTGTGGACACGCTTCATTCCAAAGGGTTTAAAGAGGTAGCAAATTCTCCAAATACTAAGCTCTCCGAAGAGCAGTATAATCTTCTTTTGAAAGAATTTAGAAGCGATATCGTAACTAAAGAAAAAGCCGAACAAATTAATATCGGTAAAAGAAAAGAAGAAGAATTACTCATTAAAGATGTAATTAAAGAAATTCCAAAAGAAGAGGTAATTCATACTATCAAAAATGAAGTAGAAGCACCAAAAATCTTAGGCAAAATTGATTTAGAAGCACCAAAAAAAGTTAGTAAAGAAGAGCCCAAAAAAGTAGAAGAGAAGGTAGAAGAAATTCCAATAAAAAAAGAAGAAAAACCGAAAAAAACAACAAAAAAACAAGAAGAAGAAATAGTTGAAACCAAAGAAATTGTTGTTGAAGAAATTAAACCAGTTGTAGAAAACATTGTAGTTCCTGAAGAAATTACAAGAGCAAAAATAGAAACGCTTACTGGTCCAAAAATTTTAGGCAAAATTGAATTGCCAATAAAAGCGGAACGTCGCCCAGAAGATATTTTCCGTGATGACGAAAAAGCAAAACGAGAAAAAGCAAAAGTTGACAGAAATGCTGGACAGAAAAGAACACGTATACAAATAAATAAAGTAGATATCACTAAAGTAGATACTACTAAAGATGTACGTGGCCCTCGACCAAACAACACTGGCGGAAATGGTGGTCGTTCTGATTTTAGAAGAGGTGCACCTGCAAAACCAGCAGACAAAACTGAAGGCATCTCCGAAAAAGTAATCCAAGACAAGATTCGTTCTACCATGGCAAAATTGCAAGGAACGAAAACAAAATCAGATCGATCAAAATACAGAAAATCAAAACGTGACGATCATGCTTCGCGTGCAGAAGGAGATGACACAGAATCAAACGTATTGCAAATTACCGAATTCGTTTCTGTAAGTGAGTTAGCGAATATGATGGATGTTACACCAACACAAATCATCAGTTCTTGCATGGGTTTAGGTGTATTTGTTTCTATCAATCAACGATTAGATGCTGAAGTAATTGAATTAGTAGCTGGCGAATTTGGATACGAAGTACAATTTATTAGCATTTCAGATGAAGATGACGAAGAAGAAGAAATTGAAGATACACCTGAAGATTTAGTGAAACGCCCACCAATTGTAACCATCATGGGTCATGTTGACCACGGTAAAACATCATTATTGGATTATATCAGAAGTGCAAACGTAGTAGCTGGTGAAATGGGTGGAATCACGCAACATATCGGTGCCTATGAAGTAGTAACTGCAAAAAATGAACATATCACATTCTTAGATACACCAGGCCACGAAGCGTTTACTGCTATGCGTGCACGTGGTGCTAAATTAACGGATATCGCTGTAATTGTAATTGCTGCGGATGATAACATCATGCCTCAAACAAAAGAAGCAATTTCGCATGCACAAGCTGCAGAAGTGCCAATGATTTTTGCCATCAATAAAATTGATAAACCAGGCGCAAATCCTGATAGCATTCGTAACCAATTGTCTCAAATGAATATTTTGGTGGAAGAATGGGGTGGAAAATTCCAATGTCAAGAAATTTCTGCAAAACAAGGCTTAAATATCGATTTATTATTAGATAAAATTGTGTTAGAATCTGAAATTTTAGATTTAAAAGCAAATCCAAATAAAGCTGCACAAGGCTCTGTAATTGAAGCGCAATTAGATAAAGGTCGTGGTTATGTTTCTACCATAATGGTACAAGAAGGAACTTTAAACATCGGTGATTTCATTGTTGCTGGACAATATTTTGGTAAAGTAAAAGCAATGACCAACGAACGTGGTGTTCGTATTGATACCGCTGGACCATCGGCACCTGTGCAAGTGTTAGGTTTATTAGGCGCACCAACTGCTGGCGATAAAATTAAAGTGTACGAAGACGAAGACGAAGGAAAAGAAATCGCAAATCGTAGAGCAACCATCATTCGTGAACAAGGTATGCGTGCTAAAAAACACATTACATTGGATGAAATTGGTCGTCGTTTAGCATTAGGAAACTTCAAAGAATTAAATTTAATTATTAAAGGTGACGTTGATGGCTCTGTGGAGGCGTTAGGCGATTCATTATTGAAATTATCTACAGAAGAAATTCAGGTAAATGTAATTCACAAAGGTGTTGGCGCTATTAGCGAAACAGATGTATTATTAGCGTCTGCTTCAGATGCAATTATTGTGGCGTTCCAAGTTCGTCCTTCATTGAATGCTAAAAACTTAGCAGAAAAAGAAGATATTCAAATTAAATACTACACGATTATTTACGACGCTATCGAAGAAATCAAAGCTGCGATGGAAGGTTTGTTAGAGCCGAAATTCGAAGAGAAAATTGTTGGTAATATCGAAATTCGCGAAGTATTTAAAGTAAGTAAAGTTGGTACAATTGCTGGTTGTTATGTATTAGACGGAAAAGTAGCACGTAGTAATAAAATCAGAATTATCAGAAATGGAATTGTGGTACATACTGGTGAACTTGAATCATTAAAACGTTACAAAGACGACGTGAAAGATGTAACTAAAGGATACGAGTGTGGTTTAAAAATCAAATCATACAACGACATTGAAGTTGGCGACATTGTAGAAGCATTCGAGCAAGTAGAAGTAAAACGTAAACTCTAATAACGTCATTGCGATCAAAGCGAAGCAATCTCTGTTCAATAAAATTAAAAACGCACATCATTGATGTGCGTTTTTTTACAATACCAAACTAAATATTTGTGTTAGACGAAATAAAATGCTTATTTCTCAAAATTTTATTTACAAATTCCGAAATACATTTACAAAAATCGAAGATAAATATCCATATTCCAAAACTTTATGTAAATATTGAGCAATAAAAAAACCGCATCGATTTAATGCGGTTTTTTATTAAAAAGTAAAAATATTATTTACTAGTTTCTTCTTTTTTCTTGCAACATTCTTTTTTCATTTCTTCATTTGCGCAATGTTTTTTATCTGCACAACATGGTTTATCGCAAGAAGCAACATCACAGTTACCTTTTTTTTCACAGTCTGCACTAGCATTTACGATGCACTTTTTTTCTACAATAGTATGACCTAAAGAATCTGTGTATGTAGTATCTAATAAATAAGTGCAATTTTTTCCACCTTCACAATTTTCCATTTTTGCTGCACAAGCTTCTTTACTCATTCCTTCACAACCAGCTGTAACAGCAGTTCCATTTCCTGCATTCATATCAAAACCTTTTCCAGCAATGTATGGTGCAATTACTAATGAAACAATTGACATTAATTTTATTAAGATATTCATAGATGGACCAGATGTATCTTTAAACGGATCACCAACGGTATCACCAGTTACAGCAGCTTTGTGTGGTTCAGATTTTTTGTAAAACGTTTCACCGTTAATCAACACACCTTTTTCAAAAGATTTTTTAGCATTGTCCCATGCACCACCAGCATTTGACTGGAACATACCCATCAACACACCAGAAACAGTTACGCCAGCTAATAAACCACCTAATACTTCAGGACCGAAAATGAAACCTACAACGATTGGTGTAATTAAAGCAATTAAACCAGGCGCAATCATTTCGCGAATAGATGCTTGTGTAGAAATAGCAACGCATTTTTCGTATTCAGGTTTTGCTTTGTATTCCATAATACCAGGAATTTCGCGGAATTGACGACGAACTTCTTCTACCATTGCCATTGCCGCACGACCTACTGCTGAAATTGCTAATGCTGAGAAAATGAAAGGAATCATTCCACCAACAAATAAACCAGCTAAAACATCAGCTTTATAAATATCAATATGTTGATTGTCTGGCATTGCAATACCAACAAACGCTGCAAATAATGCTAACGAAGTTAAGGCAGCAGACGCAATAGCAAATCCTTTTCCTGTTGCTGCAGTTGTGTTACCAACTGCATCTAAAATATCTGTACGGCCACGTACTTCTTCTGGTAATTGGCTCATTTCTGCAATACCACCTGCATTATCTGCAATTGGACCAAATGCATCGATTGCTAATTGC
>CALLKF010000028.1 GCA_938008535.1 uncultured Saprospirales bacterium
GGTATTCGTGGTTTGATGGCTAAACCTCGTAAATCAGGTTCAACTGGTGGTGAGATTATCGAAAATCCAATTCTTTCTAACTTTAAAGATGGCTTGAACGTATTAGAATACTTCATTTCTACGCATGGTGCGCGTAAAGGTTTGGCTGATACAGCATTAAAAACTGCTGATGCTGGTTACTTAACACGTCGTTTAGTGGACGTTGCACAAGATGTAGTTATCAATGGCGAAGATTGCGGTACCTTAAGAGGGTTGAGCATTTCTGCTTTGAAAGAAAACGAAGAAATTATTGAATCATTAGCAGAAAGAGTTTCTGGTAGAACTGCATTACTAGACGTAATTCATCCATTAACTGGAGAAATATTAGTGAAGGAAAACGAAACAATTTCTGAAGCTATGGCACAAAAAATTGAAGAATCTCCAATCGAAAGCGTGGAAATTCGTTCTGTTTTAACTTGTGAAATGCGTCGAGGTGTTTGTGCTAAATGTTATGGCAGAAACTTAACCAACAATCGCTATGCACAATATGGTGATGCAGTTGGTATTATTGCAGCTCAATCAATCGGTGAGCCAGGAACACAGTTAACCTTACGTACATTCCATACAGGTGGTACAGCAGCTTCTGTTGCAACTGAATCTCAAATGGTAGCTAAATTTGATGGTAAGTTAGAATTTGATTCTATCAAAACTGTAAAACAAGATGGCGAAGATGGCGAAGTACGATTAGTTGTAATTGGTAGAACTGGTGAGATAAATATCATCGATGAAGCTTCTGACAGAGTTTTAATTACAAATAACATTCCTTATGGTGCAATTTTGTCTGTAAAAAATGGACAAAAAGTGAAAAAAGGCGATGTGATTTCTTCTTGGGATCCATTTAACAACGTAATCGTTTCAGAGTTTAAAGGTCAGATTAAATATGAGCATGTAATTGAAGGTATCACTTATAGAGAAGAAGTAGAAGAGCAAACTGGTCACCGTGAAAAAGTAACTATTGAATCTCGTGATAAGAAAAAATCTCCATCATTATTGATTGTTGACGAAAAAGGAAAAGAATTATATTCATATTCTGTTCCAGTTGGAGCGCATATTTCTGTAGAAGATAAACAAGAAATTTTACCAGGTGCAATCATCGTGAAAATACCACGTATTTTATCTAAAGTACGAGATATTACAGGTGGTTTGCCACGTGTACAAGAATTATTTGAAGCAAGAAATCCTTCAAATCCAGCTAAAGTTTCTGAGATTGACGGTCAAGCTACTTTCGGTAAAATTAAACGTGGAAATCGTGAAGTAACAATTACTTCAAAAGATGGCGTTCAGAAAAAATACTTGGTTCCATTAACAAAACATATCTTGGTTCAAGATGGTGACTTTGTGAAAGCAGGTATGCCTTTATCTGATGGCGCAATTACACCAAGTGATATCTTGAAAATCAAAGGACCTGCTGCTTTACAAGCATATTTGGTGAATGAAATTCAGGAAGTATATCGTTTACAAGGTGTTCGTATCAATGATAAACACATCGAAGTAATTGTGAAACAAATGATGAGTGATGTATTAATTAGCGATGCTGGTGATACTAAATTCTTAGAAAATGAAACGGTTGATAAATTTGATTTCATTGAACAAAACGATTACATCTACGATAAAAAAGTAATTACTGAACAAGGTGATTCTGAACAATTAGTAATTGGTCAAATCTGTACTATGCGTCAAATTAGAGAAGAAAATTCTTTCTTAAAACGCAACGATAGAACGCCAGTTGAATTCAGAGATGCAATTCCAGCAACGGCAAGTCCATTGTTACAAGGTATTACACGTTCATCGTTAGGTACACACAGTTGGATTTCTGCTGCTTCGTTCCAGGAAACTACGAAAGTATTAAACCAAGCAGCAATCAACGGAAAAATTGACCCAATGCGTGGCTTGAAAGAAAACGTAATTGTTGGTCACAGAATTCCTGCAGGAACTGGTGTTCGCGAATTTGAAAATTTTTCGGTTGGCTCTAAAAAAGAATACGAACGAATGATGGCAAAAAAAGCGATGATCGAAGATATTGACGAATAATAACAATTATATTAAACACAAAAAGCTGTCTTTATGACAGCTTTTTTTATCTTTATTAATCATAATCATAACATTCAAATGGAAGAGAATCAAAACCAAATAAATATTGAATTACCAGAAGATATTGCTGAAGGTGAATACGCAAACTTAGCCATCATTACGCATTCTAACCAAGAATTCGTGTTTGATTTTGTTCGTGTTGCACCAGGAATTCCAAAAGCAAAAGTGAAATCCAGAATTATTGTAACACCACAACATGCCAAACGCTTGATGTTTGCCTTAACTGAAAATGTGCGCAAATTTGAACAAATGCATGGAGAAATTAAAGACCATGAACAAATAGCATTACCATTAAACTTTGGTAATCCAACAACACAAGCATAATTTTTTTAGAATATAGACAGGACGCATGAAGACGATAGAACAGGAAATTAATCAAAAAAAATTTGCGAGCATTTATGTGAAAACGCACATAAATATAATGTTCACGAGCAGTTGGTTAGATGGTGTTTTTAATAAAATCTTCAAAAAATTCGGTTTGTCAAACCAACAATATAATGTGTTGCGCATTCTTCGTGGTCAGCATCCAAAACCAGTAATGTTGAATCAGATTTCAGAAAGAATGATTGATAAAATGTCAAATGCAACGCGTTTGGTTGAAAAATTAAAACAAAAACAATTGGTTACACGTGAAGTTAATCAAAAAAATAGGAGACAAGTAGATATCAATATTACAGAAAAAGGATTAGAATTATTAAGTGAATTAGATTTATTATTAAATGAATCTGAAGCACCAGCGCATTTCAAACAGTTTACAAAAGAAGAATTGGTACAATTAAATTCAATTTTAGACAGAATAAGGAACTAAATTTTTTGTTTTAATGTTTGTATATACAATAGTTGATATTGCAACTAAAATAGATACTGAGAAATCAGAAGTTGAGATTTGAGAAATAAGATAAAAAATCTGAAATCATAAATCTGAAGTCGTAAATCTCATATCTGTTATCACACATCTAAAAATCTATTTAAAATGAACACAATCATTCACAAAGCAAACGAAAGAGGCAATGTAAATCATGGCTGGTTAAAAGCAAACCATTCATTCAGTTTTGCCAATTTTTACGACCCGAAAAAAGAACAATTTGGAACCTTACGCGTATTAAACGACGATGTAGTAGAAGCTGGTTTTGGTTTCGGCATGCATCCACACAACAACATGGAAATTGTCACCATTCCGTTGAAAGGTGCATTGAAACATAAAGATTCCAGCGGTGGTGAAGGTGTTATTAAAACTGGTGATGTACAAATTATGAGTGCTGGAAAAGGCATCATGCACTCTGAAATGGCAACCTCAGATGAAGATGTAAACTTGTTCCAGATTTGGGTTTTTCCTAAAAAAGTAAATATTGAACCACGTTATGATCAACGTTTTTTTGATGAAAAAGACAGAGAAAATAACTGGCAGATTGTGGTAAGTCCAGATGAAGCACACAACGCACTTTGGATAAACCAAGACGCTTATTTTTCTTTAGGTAATTTTACAGCAACAACATCTTATAAATTAAACAACGAAAATAACGGCGTGTATTTAATGATAATTGAAGGAGAAATTGAAATTGAAGGCAATGTGTTATCAAACCGAGATGCGATTGGAATTACAGATGCAAAAGATTTTCAAATAAACGTTTTACAACCTGCAAAATTGTTGGCAATTGAAGTGCCGATGAAATAGAATCTACATAAATTGTTAAGAGTAACTTTTAAAAAGTTACTCTTTTTTTTACCAAAATCAATCTAAAATATTATTTTTAAATTCTATGGAAATACAACATCAACATTATTTAACGAATGGCGAATTCTTTGTTAAAAATGAACAACAACAAAAACTCGCTGTAATGACTTATATAATGACAGACGACAATACCATGCTGATAGAACATACTATTGTAGATGATGAACTCAGCGGACAAGGCATTGGCAGAAAATTGGTAGATGCTGGCGTGCAGTTTGCGCGCGCAAAAGGTTTTAAAATAATACCACAATGTCCTTACGCAAATTCTGTATTCAGCAAAACACCTGAATACGCTGATGTTTGGCAAAAGCAAATTGGTCAATAGTCAATAGAGATTAGTCAATGGTTATTTGTAAAAGTTAAATCTGAATTCTGAAATCATAAATCTGAAATAAAAATGGAAGATATTATAAAAGAATATTCCAACGGAGAAATTACAATTGTTTGGCAGCCAAAAAAATGCATTCATTCTGCTGTTTGTAAACATGGTTTAATTGAAGTGTTCAATCCACAGGCAAGACCATGGATAAATATACATGGTGCTAACAGCGAAAGAATTAGTGAACAAGTAAAAAAATGTCCAAGTGGTGCTCTAAGTATAAAAGAAGAAATTAATCATGAAAATAAAATGGAAAATTCAATAACAAATACTTCGGTTTCAGTAATAAAAAATGGACCATTAATGGTAAAAGGAACTGTCACCATTAAACATAAAGATGGTTCAGAAGAAACAAAAAACGATGCCTTTTTGTGTCGCTGTGGTCAATCAGAAAATAAACCTTTTTGCGATGGAGCACACAAAAAATGTGGTTTCAAAGATGAGTAATTTTACGAATTATAAGCAATGCGCTCAAAGAATTCTTTCTTTTTTCTGCGTGAAATTTCCACTAAACTATCATCCATCATTTTAGCAAAATAATTTCCTGCATCATTTTCAATGTTTTTTATTTTAGTAAGATTTATTAGCGAAGAACGATGTACACGAGAAAAATTTAATTTTTCGAGCATTTCTTCAAAAATAGAAAGTGTTTTAGATGCAATGATTTTTTTATTGTTGTCAAGATAAATAACGGTGTAATTACTTTCCGATTCGAGTTTTATAATTTCACTCACTTTCACAAAAAGAGCACCATCGTTGGTGTTGATCATAATTTTATTTTCCTGTAAATTTTGCTCTTTAAAGGTGCCAACATACTTTTCTAATTCATCGGTTTTTTCTAATTGTTTATAGATAGCTAATCGTTTTTCAACTTTCTGCAAAGCATCATTTAATTCTTCTAGTTTTACTGGTTTTATTATATAATCAGCGGCATTTTTCTTAATTGCTTCAATAGCATATTTGTCATACGATGTTACAAATATTACTTCAAAAGTTCCCTTGTCATCAAAATGATCCAGCAACTCAATACTTTTACCATCCGGCAATTCAACATCTAGCAACAACAACTGCGGTTGATGTATATTGATAGATTCTTTTGCTAGTCTTAAGGTAGTGCATGTATCTAACAATTTTGTTTTAGTAGTTGCTTTAGGCAACATATCTAAAAGCATATCTCTAAAAATAGGATCATCTTCTACAATAATGGTTGAAATCATAAATAAACTTAGTTTGTAATTATCTAAAAATAATGCTTATTTTTCAATTACCAAATACAATGTATAGAATATTAAACACAGTATTTCCTAAACAGAACAATGATCCATATGTTTTAGGTTTAAATTCGGGTATCTCAACAAATAACAAATCATTAAATCCATTACTTACTACTTTCTACTCTTAATTTGTATCTTTGCAGTAAATTTCAAAAATCATATGGTTACAGTTAATAATTTATCACTTCAATACGGAAAACGCGTATTGTTTGATGAAGTGAATGTGAAGTTTACACACGGCAACTGCTATGGTGTAATTGGTGCAAACGGTTCAGGAAAATCAACCTTTTTAAAAATACTTTCAGGCGAAATAGAATCTACTACCGGAAACGTAGAATTTTCTCCAGGCGAACGTATGTCGGTGCTTTCTCAAAATCACTTTGCTTTTGAAGAAAATACTGTTTTAGACACCGTAATGATGGGAAACAAACGCCTCTATGATGTGATGAAAGAAAAAGATGCTTTGTATGCAAAAGCAGATTTCTCAGATGCAGACGGACATCGTGTAGGTGATTTGGAAGCTGAGTTTGCAGAAATGGATGGCTGGAACGCAGAAAGCGATGCTGCCGAATTGTTGAGCAATTTAGGCGTTCGCGAAGATCAACATTATAAGTTGATGAACGAATTACCATCTTCTGATAAAATAAAAGTATTGTTGGCACAAGCATTATTTGGCAATCCTGATATTCTAATTTTGGATGAACCAACAAATGACTTGGATGTAAATACCATTTCTTGGTTAGAAGATTTTTTAGCCGATTTTAAAAACACCGTCATCGTTGTTTCGCATGACAGACACTTTTTAGATATGGTGTGTACGCACATCGTGGATATCGATTTTAGTAAAATTAATTTGTATTCAGGTAACTATACATTCTGGTACGAAACTTCGCAATTGTTGTTAAAACAACGTGCTGATAAGAATAAGAAAAACGAAACGAAGAAAGCAGAACTATTAGATTTCATTGCACGTTTCAGCGCGAATGCTTCTAAATCAAAACAGGCGACTTCACGTAAAAAAGCATTGGAAAAATTAGACATCGAACAAATAAAAGCATCGAGCAGAAAGTATCCTGGAATATTCTTCAAACAAAGCAGAGAAGCTGGTGATATGATTTTAGATGTCCATAATTTATGCTTTAATCTGGCTGATGGTGAATCAATTAAAAATGTTACGTTTACAGTAAACAAAGGTGATAAAGTAGCTGTGATTTCTAAAAACGGGTTAGCCGTTTCTGCATTGTTCAGAATTTTAGCTGATAAAGACAAAGCTACAAAAGGCGAAATAAAATACGGTGTTACCATCACTAAATCATATGTGCCAAACGACAATTCAGAATATTTCCTAAATTCAGATTTGAATTTAGTAGATTGGTTGCGCCAATATTCTGTAGAAAAAGATGAAACATTTATTCGTGGATTTTTAGGAAGAATGTTGTTCAGTGGTGAAGAATCATTGAAAAAATGTACTGTACTTTCTGGTGGTGAAAAAGTGCGTTGCATGATGAGCAAAACCATGTTAGAAGAAGCTAACTTTTTAATATTAGATGAACCAACGAATCACCTTGATTTGGAATCTATCACAGCATTAAATAATGGCTTAATGGAATACCAAGGAACTTGCTTGTTTACATCACATGACCATACTTTTACACAAACTATCGCAAATAGAATTATCGAAATAACACCAAATGGTATGTTAGATAAAATGATGACCTATGATGAATATTTAACTGATCCAAAAGTAAAAGAACAACGCGCTGAATTATATGGCGAGTTGGTATAGTTTAATTTACTTCATTGAATAAAAACTAAAAACGCTGCTTATATAAGCAGCGTTTTTTTGTTGTCTTATTTGTCATATCATCTTAAGCTTGTCGAAGGATACTACAAATTATGTATTGCCAGAAAAATTGCTTTGTTTTATTTTTGATGCATAAGTATTAAATGTCAATCAACATCAAAAAATAAATCAAATGAAAAAGATCAAATCAATCAGTATTCTATTGTTGTGCTTAACGGCGATATTTTCATCAGCATGTAAGAAATCTTCCGTAACAACAGACGATTTAACAGTAAGCATTACCAGTCCTGTAGAAGGCACAACGTACACTGGTTCTATTAATATGGCGTTTTCTATCAACGCGCCGAATGGATTAGATAGTTGCCTAGTTGCATTAAAAGATGCAACTAGTTCTTCTGCTTATTTTTTCAATAATTTTGTTAACGGTTTTGAAGTCAGAAACAAAACTTCATTTTCTTATTCGTTTATACTAACTGCATTGCCGACTGCATTAACTCCTGCAAAGTTTACTATTACTGTTGTTGATTTACAAAAGCATCGTTTTACAAAAACGATAAATGTAAACGTGAAACAATAAGACAATAAGACAATAGTATTAAAAACATAAAGTTAGTCAAAGACATTTACCGCATTAATCGGTGAATTTCTTTGACTTTGCCGTATTTCAGCAAAAATCAACATTTAAATTTTCAACGACGAAAAAACAGGAAAATGTTACATGATTTCCACGTGTGATACCTGTAATTTTTTTGGGTGTTTTAGTAAGATAATTGCGTTGCATCTGATGCATCTTTGCATCATAAATTCAAATTATCTAAAATACTTTTTATGAAAACGTTTATACTGTTTATTGCCTTAATTACTACAATAACCACCACCACATTTGCTGCCGAAACAGCAGCAATAAGAAAATCTCAATTAGTTGGAAGCTGGAAATACAGCACACAAAGCAGTGTGAATGATTTTCAGAAAATAACCAATACGGTAGCAAAAGAAGATTATGTTGCCGAATATTTTACTTTTGAAGCTAACAATAAATTCAAACATGAGTTTGTAAATAAAATAGGAGTCATGGTGAAATCATTGAAAGGGAAATGGAAATTGGTGAATAACAAGATTAAAATTGATTATGCTGAATTTAATTACAGTTTAACGCTTGATTATTTCTTTTTAGATCAGGATTTAGTGCTTGGACAAAATTTTAATCATGTTATTTTTACTAAAAATGATGTATTAGATTCAACAGAAAATGCCACTGCGTTATTGAAATAATATGCATTTTCTACTTCGTAGGTTTGCGTTTGTTTAACAACGAAATGCGAACCACATGGTTCTGCTCATTGTAACTAAATTTACAATTATCAAAAGAAGGAGCTTTGAAGCTTGGTTTAAAATTGTTGGAAAACGCATACGGCTCTGTAGGAATTCCTAAAAAATTCTTATCTATTTTGCCATTGTTGTTTTCATCGTGATAAACAGCCAGCGCGAGTTCGCCATAAGGCAGATCTTCCAACAATACATCTATCTGTTCGCTTTTTGGCTGGAAACGATATTTTTTAAACTTATCTTTTTCGTCCGGAAATTTATTTTCTGGCGTATAGACGCCAATTTCAACTTCACCTTCATTGGTAGATAAATTATCTATGATAACTCTTAATGGAATAGGAGCCGAATTTTTGATAGCGTTATTTGTTACTGGACTATCAGTAGGTTCAGTGTTGTTTTGTGTGTGTGCAGCACTCGAATCTTGAATGCTGGATGTGGTAGTTGTCATATTCGATATAGTATTGATGTGGGAAAAAGAGCTGCAATAATGGGTAATAAGAAAACCACCGAATTGCTATTTTTATTTTTGCTTTAAAGATCTTATAATTAATGCTGTATTTCTTATACATTTCCATACGTTTCTTACATTTTTATCTGATTTGTAGCTGCTCTGCTAAATTCATTGCCTCACCATTTGTTCTTATTCTTCACCAACAATCCAGCAACCTGGAGGCAAAAAAAAGCCCACCGCTTTCGCAATGGATTCTCCAATACTTTTTACTCTTTATTCTATTCCAATCGAGCAGTCGCTAGTTTCAATCGAGCAGTCGCTAGTTTCAATCGAGCAGTCGTTAGTTCACACGTTACGAAAGCCAATTTAAACGTTACGAAAGCTAGTTCAAACGTTACTGAAGCTAGTTCACACGTTACTGAAGCTAGTTCACACGTTACGGAAGCCAGTTCAAATGTTACGGACGCCAGTTCACACGTTACGGACGCTAGTTTCAACGTTACGGACGCCAGTTCACACGTTACAGACGCTACTTCATACGTTACGGAAGCTAGTTCACACAAATAGGTAACGAGTTTTCATAATTCGTACACCTATACACAAAGCAGGCAGCTTATTTTGCTTTGTGGTTAATCTAGTGGAAGTATGTGTACGACTGTTTTTTGCTATGCTTTTTATACTGCAAAAGGTGTGTGCAGGAATTTACTTTTCATTTCTGAATTTTAACACATTTATTTGTTTGAATTCGCTGCTGGCTGCTTTGAAGACTGATTTTACATAGGATTTTACCAAAGCCGCGATAGGTACCAAACCTGTGTTTTCAGCATATAGCTCTTTATTTCTGTCTATTCTGGCTGTGGTAACTGCGGTATGTGCGCTTAAGACATCTGTATTTTTGGCTTTGAGGTCAATTAATAAATCACTTAGTGCGACAACAGTTAACTCGGTTTCGTTTGGTGTGTAGTTGGGTTCTCTTTTTACCACTTCTATTAAACCTGAAAGATGCTGGATAAGTTGGTCGTAGGATTGCTGACTTGCACTGATGGAAACCGGTGCCGGAATATCAGGATCGACAGGTGGTACTTTGGATGTGAGCGCGCGTCTGCCTTGTATTTTGCGCTGAAATCCTTTTGCGTCTTTTATGGTTTCTGTTGATGCTTCGGATGCGATGAGTGCGTTGACGATGGCTGTTGCCAAGGGTCTTAGTACCTCAAAAGCATCTGAGCGGTAGTTGGTGACTCTGTTAAATTCCTGGTTAGTGGATGTAACTTTGTCGAGTGCCTGCTGTGCAGCCGTGAGTTTGGTTTGCAGCTGCGGTAGCTGGATAGCAGTTCTGGAAGGATTGTACCTTGTTCCGAAAGAAGGAATAATGATGGTCATTTCTTCAAAGTGTGCAATGTTTTTTGCGTGACCTGTTTCGATGTAAGACATAATTAATTTGTTTTAAAGTTGAAAAAATAACGACGATATATATTAAAGCCGTTTATAAATGAATCAATAGCAAATTATATGGAAACAGTAAATTTGTAAAGAGTAGAAAAGTTAATAAGTGTTATGGTTAAATATGAAATAGTTGTGGTATGTATTTTTAATTGAAATACAGCCATTTATTTATTAGCTAAAACTAACATGTTTAAAATTTAGGGTTTTGTGATATAGGATGGATGGGTTTTTAGGTATGAAAATATCTAAAAAGGAGATGGCTATGATTAATTAGTTGTTTATTTTGAATTATGATTATTTGCATGTATTTTAGCGTATACACATAATAAATATGAAAGAGATAATTCAAGAATTAGTAAAATTTAGAAATGATAGAGACTGGGAGCAGTTTCATAATCCGAAAGATTTGGCTTTGGCTATTAGTATTGAATCTTCAGAGCTTTTAGAATTATTTCTTTGGAAGAAAGAAGACGAAGCAAATATGGAAAAAGTAAAAGAAGAATTGGCTGATGTATTTGCCTTTGCTTTTTTACTAGCAGACAAATATAAACTTGATGTCAAGGAGATTGTTCTTGAAAAAATCAAGAAAAATGGAGAGAAATATCCTATAGACAAAGCAAAAGGTACATCAAAAAAGTATGATGAATTATAACCAAGATTTTGAAATAAATAAAATTGAGTTTAATAACAATGGATTAAACTCAATTCAATTACAATATTTCGTTGCTGAAAATTGGCCAATAGTTTATATCCTGAATAATGAAGGCGTAAAACAAGCCTATGTTGGCGAAACAACCGATACCAATTCTAGAATGTTTTCTCATTTGCAATCGCAAAGTAAAAACCATTTAAAAGAAGCTCATTTCATTTCGAGCAAAAAATTCAACAAATCTGCAACACTAGATATCGAATCCAACCTTATTAAATATTTACATGCAGACGGTAAATTCAAATTGCTAAATGGGAATTTAGGCCTTGTTAACCATTCATATTACCAAAGAGATGAATATTATTCAAGTTTATTCCGTGAAATATGGAATTCATTGATAAGTAAAGGGATTGCAAATCATAGTTTGGAACATATTTCAAATAGCGACCTTTTTAAATATTCACCATACAAAACGCTATCAATTGATCAAAGGAAAAATTTAATGCTAATAATAGATGCATTAATTTCAGATAGTAAAAAATCTATTTTTGTTGAAGGTGGTGCAGGTACGGGCAAAACAATTATCGCAATATTTTTATTCAAATTAATGCTAACCTCCGATGAGGATTTTAATTATAAAGAATTTGGCGAAGACGAATTAGAATTTATTAATAAGGTAAGGTTATTAAAGCAGAAATACCCTTCCCCAAAAATGGGCTTAGTAATTGCTATGAGTTCATTTCGAAAAACAATAAAAAATGTCTTTAGTAATATTGAGGGATTAAATCAAAAAATGGTTATTGGTCCTTCCGATCTCTCAAAAAACAAATATGATATTGTTTTTGTTGATGAGGCTCATCGTTTAAGAAAAAGGGTAAATCTAACAAATTACGCCTCATTTGATAATACTGCAAGAGCATTAGGATTAATTCCAAATGAGACAGATGAATTAGAATGGACACAATTACAATCTTTAAAGGCACTTTACTTCTATGACCCAAAGCAAAGCATAAAGCCTTCTGATGTAAATCCAGAGGAGTTTAATAAAATCAAGTGTAGTACTAACTCAAAAACACTACAACTTTTCTCACAGTTTCGTTCAAAAGGAGGAAACGGATACGTTAAATTTGTGGATGACCTACTTGATCAAAAAATCACAGATGCTAAATATAAATACAGTAATAAGAATTACGATGTGCTACTTTTTGATAATTTCAAAGATTTTGTTTCAGAATTAAGATCAAAAAATACCCTACACGAGCTATCAAGATTTGTCGCAGGATATGGATGGAAATGGATTTCGAAAAATGACAAATCAAAACATGACATAGTTATAGACGGGTTGAAATTTCAATGGAATCATGACAATATTGAGTTTATTTTGAAAGATGTTAATGCAGAACAGATCGGCTGTATTCATACTACACAAGGTTATGATTTAAATTATGTTGGATTGATTTTTGGTCCAGAAATTATTTTAAATCCTCAAACTAACCAAATCGAAATATTACAGGAAAATTATTATGACACTAATGGTCAAAACACCATAACTGATATCAATGTACTTAAGCAATATATAATTAACATTTACAAGACTATTATGCTAAGAGGTATACTTGGCTGTTATTTATATGTTTCTGACGAAAATCTGCGAAACTATTTTAGGAAGCATATTTATACATATCAAGAAAATAAAAATCAAATAATTGACATAGCAGATACGAAAGAAATTAAATTAATACCATTTGAAAATAGTGTACCATTATATTCCTTAAAAGTAGCTGCAGGTGAATTCAAATTTAATGACAGTATCACTGAAGAAAAATTCATTTTAGTTCCTGAAGGTGTAAAAATTACAAAAGACCATTTTGCTTGTAAAATAATTGGTAATTCGATGAATAAAATAGTACAAGATGGTCAAATTGCATTGTTTAAGAAATATCATCATGGCAGTAAAAACGGCTTAATGGTAATTGTTGAGTATTACAATCTTCAAGATTTAGATTATGGTTCTTGTTATACGTTTAAAGAGTATTACAGTCAAAAGACTTATTACGAAGAAAATTCGCATCTTGAAAAAATAATTCTTAAACCAAAATCATTTGATTCTTCATATAAAGATATAATAATAGACCAAGACTCAATACATGAAAAAACCTTTAGTATAATAGGAATATTTGACCGTGTTATATAATAAAAATAGAATGCCAACTCTGGCGCATCTCTTCCTAAGGACGACCTGTGTCAATTGATAAAATTAATCTCCGACTTGATTCGAACCTGTTATTAAAGACTGGCAAAGAAAAATTAGTATTGAATTAAAAGATTGGATGGTTTGTAAAAACAAATGAAAGACACATTAAAATAGATAATTTAATTGGTATAATTTTACTTTTAATCTTATGCAAAACCAATCAATCAAACTCCGCGAACAACTGGATGCCATTGACCATCCGAATATCAGCATTAAAAAATATGCTGCTGATTTCCGATTAAAGGATATGGAACGCTTTGATATCTTTTATCCATTAACTAAGTCTATGTTTGTCTTGTTTGAATTGAAGATAGACAACGGCATTTTTATATTTAAGCAAAGCAGCGATTTCCTGTTTATGTATAATTACATTTTTATTTCCGCATCATTAGGATTAGATATATACAGCAGGTCTGACGGAGCTGCTGATGCTACCGGCTCGCATTGTAAGTTGTTGTATGAAAAAAGCGGTGTTCAATCGTTTGAATCTTTCTATGATGAAGTTTATGAAACGCATCACATATTAATGAAACTTGCAGATGGTAATGTATATCGTTCGATAGGATTTAAATCTGATATTACTATTCCTGCTGAGTTAATCACTGCATTGAATACTGCGCTGCATGTAAATAAGTGGGAATGACAGATAAAGAAGGCAACGAATATTTTGAATGCGTGGTAGGCAATATTATTGGCAGGCATATTTTTGGTGAGCAGCACGAAATAAAAAATGGCACAAAACATTTCAGAGCAGGAACAAAAGTGCATTGTGTATTTATGTACGGCGGTATGGGACACGAAGAGGTAAGAGTGATGGGCAAGCACCGCAAATCATTCAGAATGATAGACATTGTGGTACGCACTCGGTATATCAAAAATTTCCGTGTGCGCAAAGTGTATGATCCATACGTTATTGACTTCTTAAAGAAATATCCAACATCTTTTGATGTCTTTTATGCGTCAGAAGAATTCTTATTGCGTCTTAATTCATTAAACGTGGAAATAAAAGAATAAGTTACGATGTGCATTATCTCTAACAAAATAAAATTCTGTATCTGTAGTAAAATAAAAAAGCCACTCAGTCGAGTGGCTTTTCAGTGGAGCTGGCGAGATTTGAACTCGCGTCCGGACAAAACGTTCATAAGCTTTCTACATGCGTAGTAGAAACTTGATTTTCGAATCAATACAGGCGTTTTTACCAACCGATACTGATCTTAGTTTCTGAATTTCGCACTGCAAGCGAAACAATTACAGCACTATTCCAATTCAGTTATGCACAGTCAGATAGTATTGGAAAAACTATGCTGAGGTACAAAAGCCAAGCTTAATAACCTGTATTAAGCAGCTAAAGCGAAAGTATTCTCGCCATGTAAAAAAGTTGTGTGCGTTAAATTTAACGAGCCAAATTGCACAATGCTCGGCATGCTTACTTACCAACTATCCTGCCGTCAATTCCTGTCAACCCCAATTTATTAGTTAAGAGTTAAGAGTAAAGAGTGAAGAGTAAAGAGATAGTTTATTACAAAGAACTTACTTATTAAACTTCAAAAATGAATTTAAAGTTCCACAAAGATAGCGTATTCGTTTGCAGTTTGCAATAAAGCAATTTGCAAACTAGGGCTTCCATGCTTTCGTGGCAATAAACGATGAGAAGTATTGGTCTTCTATTTCTTTTCCACTCCACCTATCTTCAAAAAAATCTACTAAATGAAAACCTGCTTTTAATTGTCCGCCAATTTGGTCGGTTAATGTATGACTGAAAACCAATGGGTCATTGATATCAGTATATCGTTTTCGTTCATCGTCTGTCAGCGAATCTATATCCGAATACGGCAAACTATATTTTACTTCTAAAATATGCTGATCGCGTTTTTCCTGGTCAAATAAATATAAAAATGGATTGGTGAAACCAGACAACAAAATGCCGCCTTTTTTTAATACTCTAAAACATTCTTTCCAAACAGGAATGATATCATCTACAAACCCATTAGAACATGGATGGAAAATTAAATCAAAAGAGGCGTCTTCCAATACAGATAAATCACGCATATCGCCTTGTATCGTTTTTACCGATAAATTGTTTTGTTTACAAACAAATTCATCTTGTTCCAATTGTTTTTCCGAATTATCAAAAGAAGTAACATGCGCGCCAGCAGCCGCAAATATGGGCACTTGCTGTCCACCGCCGGATGCTAAACATAAAACAGCAGCATCTTTTATGTCGCCCAACCATTCCATCGGAACAGGTTTTGTTGGTGTTAAAACAATTGAAAAAATTCCGTTGCGCGCCAATTCTATTTCTTCTTTAGTAACCGGAATGGTCCACTTATCTTTCTTGTCCACTTGGTGATTCCATGCATCACGGTTGTATTGTAAAATATCCATGCTGATTTAATTTGAAATTCATAACTCATAACTCTTCAAACCTTCTTCTAAACATTTAATTGCTTTTTTTAAATCGATAGAATTTAAAACGTATGCAATGCGTACTTCCTTTTTGCCTTTATTTTCGGTAGCATAAAAACCGCTGGCTGGCGCCATCATTACGGTTTCGCCGTTGTAATTAAAATCGCTCAGCATCCATTCGCAAAAATGATCGGTATCTGCAACTGGCAATTGAACGATGCAGTAAAACGCGCCGCCTGGTGTATGGCATTTAACACCATCAATCTTATTCAGTTCTTCTACTAATACATCACGTCGTTTCTTGTATTCAATATTTACTTTGGTGAAATAATTATCTTCTACATCAAACATCGCAATTGCACCAAGCTGTTCCACAGTTGGCGGACTCAATCGTTGTTGCGCAAACTTCAACGCAGTTTGTAACACTTCTTTGTTTTTGGTAGCAATCATACCAATACGCGCGCCGCAAGCACTGAAACGTTTCGATAAAGAATCAATTAAAATGGCATGTTGCTCCAGTTCAGGAAATTCTAAAATGGACGTGTATTTTAAATCCGCATCATAAATAAAATCGCGATAGACTTCATCGCAAATAATAAATAAATTATGCTTCAGCACAATTGCTTTCAGTCGTTCCAACTCTTCTTTGCTGTAAAAATAACCGGTTGGATTATTCGGATTGCAAATTAAAATGGCTTTTGTCTTGGTTGTAATTAATTTCTCAAATTCATCCATGGATGGTAACGCAAAAGCATTTTCAAAAGATGTTGGAATTGGTTTTACGTTGATGTTTCCACTTTTTGCAAAACCAATATAATTGGCATACAATGGTTCCGGAATGATGATTTCATCGTCTGCATCTAAAATAGAAAACAAGGTAAATAACAATGCTTCTGAACCTCCTGTGGTGACTAATAAATCATCTGGAAATAAATTGGTTAAACCATATCTTTTTTGAAAAAACGTTGCGTATTTAATGCGTACTTCTTCAAAGCCATTGGATGGTGAATATTCTAACACTTTTCTGTCAATGTTTTTAATCGCTTCCCAAAATTGATAAGGTGTTTCAATATCTGGCTGACCAATATTTAAGTGGTAGATTTTAATTCCGTTTTTCTTTGCTTGCTCGGCAAATGGTGCCAACTTACGAATTGGCGACGATGGCATGGATTTGCCTTTGTTGGAAATAGTTGGCATACGGAAACAAAAATAAAAAACTCTGAGCGTATTTACTCAGAGTTTGTATTTTTTATTGCTGACTGTTAACGATGAACAGTAAATAATCAATTATTCATTTTTTCCGCCAAGCATGCTGCCATCAGCATCTTCGACGCCTTGTTTTTGTGCAATTGCATTGCCTTTGATATGTAAAACAACTTGTTCGCCATTTTTAGCTGTTACTGTAATCGTTTTGTCAAAAAGTCCTTCACGAGCCATATTATACTGTGCCTTTATAGTTCCTTTTTTCTTGTTTAAAACTGGTTCTTTCGTCCAAATTGGTGTAGTGCAACCGCATGATGCTTGTACATTTTCTAATTCAATTGGTTCTTTTCCAGTGTTTTCAAATATAAAATCGTAGCTCACTGGTTTTCCTTGTGGCATGTTGCCAAAATCATGTTCTATTGTTTCAAATTTTAAATTAACCGCTTTTACTGGTTCACCAGCTTTGGATAAAATAGTGAACGTAAAAAATGATAATAGTAAGATTGTGTATTTCATATCTGTGAATTTTAATTGTTTAAAATTGATACTGCAAATAACTCAAAAATTATACCAATTGTCAAAGCATAGATTGTATTTTAACTTCACATTAACATCTTAAAACTATATTTAAACTAATTTTTAACAAGATGCTTTTGTTTCATATTCATTAAAAGAGAACAGGGTGTTTTTCAATTTTGATAAAATCTTTTTTATCTACTGAAAGATTTAACTTTCAATATAAAATTTTGTTGTAAATTTATTCTGTATACAATTGCTATGATAATAGAACAAACTAAACCAATATTAACAACAGGCGTCAATCATTCTGTTTCTTTTGATGAATTTAAATCAGAAGTAATTACTGATTATATCTTAGCATGTTTGAGTAGAGAAGTCAGTTTAACAGGTAGAAAAGAAGTGCTTACAGGCAAAGCAAAATTTGGCATTTTTGGTGATGGAAAAGAATTACCTCAGATTGCTTTAGCAAAAGTATTTGAGAACGGTGATTTTCGTGCTGGCTATTACCGCGATCAAACATTTGCATTAGCAACTGGCATTGTAAGTGTTGAACAATTGTTCGGACAATTATACGCAAATCCATCGTTAGAAGAAGATCCACATTCTGGTGGCAGACAAATGAATAACCATTTTGCCACTCGAAATTTGCATCCAGATGGTTCATGGAAAAATCTTACAAAACAAAAAAACTCAGCAGCTGATAATTCGCCAACTGCATCACAAATGATTCGTGCCTTGGGTTTGGCAATGGCTTCCAAAAAATACAGAGCTTTACAAGACAGTATTGGCGAAAATAATTTCAGTATCAACGGAAACGAAATTTGTTTCGCAACTATTGGCGATGCTTCTACTTCTGAAGGTTTATTTTGGGAAGTCATCAATGCTGGTGGTGTGTTGCAAGTGCCTTTAATTGTTTCTATTTGGGACGATGGTTATGGTATTTCTGTTCCTAAAAAATTACAAACAACTAAAAGCAGTATTTCTGAAGTATTGAAAGGTTTTCAGCGCGATGAAAAAGGTAATGGTTATGATATTTATGTGGTAAAAGGTTGGAACTATCCGCAATTGGTGGCAACCTACAAAATGGCTGCTGATAAAACGCGCAAAACACATATTCCAGCCATTGTGCATGTAGAAGAATTAACACAGCCACAAGGTCATTCAACTTCTGGTTCGCACGAACGCTATAAAGGTGCTGAACGTTTGCAATGGGAAAAAGAACACGATTGTAATTATAAATTCAAACAATGGATTTTAGAAAATAAAATTGCAACACAAGAAGAAATTGATATCATTGAAAATGATGCAAAAAAAATAGTTGCAGAAAAAAAGAAAATTTCTTGGACTAAATTTCATCAACCTATTTTAGATGAAATAAAAGAAGTGATTGATTTATTCAGGAAAATTGCTATTGATTCTAAAGTAAAAGAAAGTATTCAAGAAAAAGAAAATGAATTATTAAATGCCATCGACCCGATGCGTCGCGATGTTTTTAAAGTAGTAACTGATGTGTTGATTTTAACGAAAGATGAAAAACATACTGCTATTGAACAACTCAAAAATTGGCGTGCAGAACAATTGCAAATCAATGAAGAAAGATATAGTTCTTATCAGCATTCTAATTCAGCATTATCACCCTTAAAATTACCAATTATTGCAGCACAGTATGAAGAAAAACCATCTGTTGTAAGTGGTTATCAAGTACTAAATGCTTGTTTTGACGCCAACTTTGAACGAGATAAAAAAATATTGGCTTTTGGTGAAGATGTTGGATTTATTGGTGATGTGAACCAGGCATTTGCTGGCTTGCAAACAAAATATGGAAAAGATAGAATTTACGATTGCGGTATTCGCGAGGCATCGATTATGGGTGAAGGTATAGGTTTGGCGATGCGTGGTTTGCGACCCATTGCCGAAATACAATACTTAGATTATTTATTGTATGGTTTGCAACCATTATCAGATGATTTAGCATGTTTATCATACAGAACTAAAGGTGGACAAAAAGCACCGTTGATTGTGCGTACGCGTGGTCATCGATTAGAAGGAATCTGGCATTCTGGTTCACCTATACAAATGATATTAGGTTCGTTGCGTGGAATGCATGTGTGTGTGCCACGAAACATGACACAAGCTGCTGGCTTTTATAATTTATTATTAAGAGGTGATGAGCCAGCTTTAGTAATTGAGTGTTTAAATGGTTATCGATTAAAAGAGAAAATGCCAATAAATGCTGGTGATTTCACCGTTCCATTAGGTGTGCCGGAAATTTTAATCAAAGGAAATGATGTAACATTGGTGACGTATGGTTCATGCGTGCGTGTGGCGCAAGAAGCTATCGAAAATCTAAATGCAGTTGGTATTTCTGTTGAGTTAATTGATGTGCAAACCTTATTGCCTTTTGATATTTATAACATCATTGGCGAATCTATTCGCAAAACAAATCGTGTTGTTTTCTTGGATGAAGATTATCCAGGTGGAGGCACTGCCTATATGTTGCAGCAAGTATTAGAGAAAGAATCAATTTTCAGATATTTAGATAGTGAGCCGGTAACGTTAGCAGCAAAAGAACATCGTTCATCATTTGGTACGGATGGTGATTATTTCTCCAAACCAAATCCGGAAGATATTTTCAAATGCGTTAATAAAATGATGCACGAATCGAATCCTAGAAAATTTCCGGTGTTGTATTAAACCAAAAATGAATTTTTCTGTTCAAAATAAAATCAAAAACAACACGTTTTGTGTAATCTGATTTGAAAAATTATTACGCCATATTAAACCTTTATTTCGGTGCTTCACCAGCCGATATTAAAAAAGCGTATTATCAGTTAGCGCGAAAATATCATCCAGATAAAAATAATGGCAACCGCTTTTTTGAAGAAAAATTTAAAGAAATTAATGAAGCATACGCAGTACTTTCTGATGAAAATAAACGCATCATTTATCATGCAGATTACAACGATTTTTTGAAACCAAAAGTTACAGTAGTTCCACCAGTGAATCCTATTCCTTTTACAAAAGATAATGTCTTTGATATTCATTCAATTCCTAAACAACCATTGGCAAAAGCAACACCAAGAGAAGTTGATCATATAGAAATTAAAGTAGCATTTTTAGGTGCCTTATTCTTATTTTTTTTCGTTTTGATTGTGTATTCTTTTATCAATTACCAACCAACTACTTCAACGGATAATTATAATTATATAGAAACAAAACAAGCGCCTGAACGTAAAGATTTTGACAAAGAATTTTACCAATCATTAAATTTAGAATTATCAGAAACACATGATTCTACGTTATTAAAATCAAATTTAGATTCACTAAAACACGTTTTTGACTCCATCATGAATGGTTATTACAATTGACAATTCTTTTAATTCTGTTTTCTTTACTCAAAATTAATGTTGTTTTACAAATAAAAGAGTGTAATTTTGCACCACATCGCGGGATGGAGCAGTTGGTAGCTCGTCGGGCTCATAACCCGAAGGTCATAGGTTCGAGTCCTGTTCCCGCTAC
>CALLKF010000029.1 GCA_938008535.1 uncultured Saprospirales bacterium
TAAGATTTCAGGAATAAATGGAGCGCGATTAGGAAATATACAATCAGCTAATCAGCTTAAAGGAGTTACAGAACTTGCCTTATCACAATCAAACGCAATCACACGCTATTTATACAGAGGTTTTTTTGAGTTTGAAAGCAGGTTGCTTACGTATCATTGCCAGCATATAAAAATGTCGTGGATATACAATCCTGAACGATTTACGCCAATTATAGGTGATTTCTATTTCGAGTTTTTAAAACAAGATGTAGATATTACTATGGACACACACGCAGCGACAGTACGCGCAGATGATATTTCATTCGATACGCTTAAAAACTACTTGATGTTAGCGGTGCAGGCAAATGCGTTACCATTAGATGAAGCATTAAGATTAGAAGTAATGGGTTCAAGCGATGTAAGAGAAGCGGTTGACGAATACATCGCAGATATGCAGAAAAGACGTGAACAGGAGCGTGAAGATAAACTCGCAATGCAACAGGCACAACAAGAATCACAGGCGCAGATGCAACAAGCGCAAATGCAGTCACAATCTAAAATGTTAGAGCAACAACAGGCAGGTGATTATAAAAAACAACAGTTAAAATCATTGACAGACTTTAAGAAAAAACAAGTTGATGATGAGAATAAACGTTACATAAAACAGATGGAAATTATGAACGATAATTCCTGAATTTAGGTACAAAAAAAACTTTCTATCATTACACTATTAAAACAAACAAAAAATTATAAAATGAAAAGATTACTATTAATTCTAACCTTGTCGATGTTTGCATTTAGCGGATATTCGCAGTTGATAAAGGTGACTGCTACACAACGTGCAGGATATAATATCGACACCACTATCTTTTATTTGAACCCTGTATATATTCAGTCGGTTACAAAAGCAACAAATCCGCTTATCTATTATGTGAACCCTGAAAAAAGTTCGGACACATTGATTACCTACAAAGTTAGTTCGGCAACACCATTTGACACGATTGTAAATCAGGCGAACCGTGCAAATGCTTTCTTAGTAAAATTAAATTTAATCTCGATGGTTTCAGGAACATCAAGAGATACCGCGATACAATATGCATATCCTATTAATTATATGGTTGAAGTAAAACCAAAAACAACTTCGGCAATGCCAAAAGTTAATAGTACGATTGCTATCAAACAAGGCAATAAAGCAGGGTATACGCGATTGAATATTGGTGAAACAAATTCACAAATTAAAACACGCGTAGATTCATTAATTCGTGTTGCTAAAAATATTACCTACTAACTTCTTTCTTTTTGTATTCATAATCAGTAATTATTTTGTAATCCAACCGCAAGGTTGGATTTTTTATTGCAACATTGTTGCAATTATTTTACAGGTCTAGGAACTATTGGCATTGAACTCACAGGTGTAGATTTTACAGGCACCGAATTTACTTGTGGTGATGTGCTATCTTCTGGTTTGTCATATTTTTGGTTCTGATTACTAACACCTATTCCGTTTAATACTGTATTTACAATAGCATTTAATGCATTAACATCTTTATCTGTAATATCATTATAGATATTTGGCAAGTTCATAGGTATAAACATATCCATTAGCATTTTTAGCTTAAATTCAGTAGGTGTGTAAGTTTTTCCATACATAGAATAGTTTCCATCTTTATCTGATTTTGCAGTAAAAGGATTTTTAATTGGAGCAAGTAATGATAGTGTTCTATTGAAAATAGACTCTGATAAAATCTGCAAACCAGTTTTACTTGAATAGTCTTTCAGACCTACTTTTGAATATTTGCCTTCATAGTCTTTAAGATTATTAATATCAGTTCCAAATGCGTTTGTTATGGTAGTAAGTAGTCTTAGTGTAGCTACATTTAATGCAGTCATACCACCCATGTCAAAATAGGATCTATCACCTTCTTTATTTTTTAACTTTAAAAAATTAGTGCTAAATGGACTTGTTTCAACATTCCATTCATCATCATCACCACTCAATCCATTTGCAATTAAATATGATAGGTATAATCCACTAAATAATACTGCCTGGTTTAATAAATCATTTACTAATTGCCTTGCAATAATAGGTTGGTTACTTAATGGCTTGTTACGAACATAATTTTTGGCTAAACCATAAAGCATACCGATATACGTTTGTTGAAGCATAGCTGATGTGTTTCTTGCAGAAGTCAATAAACCCCACCATTTATTCAATCCTCTTTTATT
Source organism: uncultured Saprospirales bacterium (assembly GCA_938008535.1). Lineage (GTDB taxonomy): Bacteria > Bacteroidota > Bacteroidia > Chitinophagales > JADIYW01 > JADJSS01. The sequence continues at coordinate 2,206 of CALLKF010000029.1, forward strand.
ATCTTCACCAATAACTTGTCCTGCGCCTGAACGACTGTTTACATAATCAGCTAGTTTTTCTAACACCTCTTTATCTGCTTTTTGTGAGTCTGTCAACCCATTGTACATTTTTTGGAATACTTGTATTCTAAGGTTAGCTAAAAACTTTACAGATAGTCTACCATTTTTGTTTACTATATCGGTTACTTCATTCTTACCAAGTAGTTTAGTAAAACCACTTTCTCTAAACTCTTGCTCAAATATATCATCCCTTAGTGATTGACTAGGTATTCTTAACCCTGCTTTAATCATTGTTTCATAGAATGGATTTGATTTAAGATCACGTTTCCATTGATTGAATGCGTCCTCGCTTAGTTTTCCTTTAAAAGACTCTTTTAGTGCCTTTGCAAATAAATGAGGTTTTGTTCTTGCAAAATATCCACCTTGAACACCGAGCCAACCAATATCAGTAAGACCTAATGTGAGTGTTCTTGATATAGACATGGCATTTATGCCTAACTTCTGCAGCCATGTTTGTTTTGCTTTTTCTATTTCAACTTCTTTCTGAATAACCTTGCGTTCCCACTGTTCTTTTTTAGCTTCTAATTGATTTTGGTTTTCTTTTAATTTATCAAGTGCAGTTTGATTAGTTGACGAGTTAATAACACCTGCTTTTCTATCTTTCTCTGCTTTAATTTGTTCTGATGTTTTTCTAACTTTTATACCAGCTAATAAATTATCTATTTCTACAATTTGTCTATCAATTTGCTTTTGTCTGTTTTCTAATAAGTAGTCAGCATTATTGTTTCTGAAATTATCTCTTTCAGATTTTAACTGTTCTTTTTTAGCTTCTAATTGATTTTTAAGTTTTTGATACTCGCTGTCTGTTATTGATAATTTATTGAGTGTTGGATTTTTAGAATACTGTTTCTTATCCAAGATCGGAAGAGCGTCGTGTAGGGAAAGAG
>CALLKF010000030.1 GCA_938008535.1 uncultured Saprospirales bacterium
AAGCACTGAAAGCAGTACTGTTACTCAGGCCATTCATGTGTGTGATTTTTAACGTACAAAGTGAATCTGTAATAAACCTGCTTGTTCCGGCGCTGCTACCTGCAAGTTTAATCACTAATGCTGTCGTGCCGGCATTATCAAACCCAAAATTATAGGTCGAATTTTTTTCAATTGTAAAATCAGATGTTACGGATGTTAATGAATTTACAGTTATATCAGTTGATTTTTGCAGAACAGAAGCGTTGCTTTTTACCGTAATAGGAACGGCAACTACATTTGGATAAATAGTAAGTTCCTGCACAGGCGTTCCTGTTCCATTTAAATTTATACCTACAACGGTATTGTTAGTTGCTTTATAAGAAGCAAATAATTTTACCGTTGATGCGATTGTAACATTCTTTTTAAAATTAACATAACCCGTTAACGAACTAGGGTTGCTATTGCCGATAAAATGTGTTCTCAAGCTGTCATCACTATTGTCAACAAAATGTCCATTGACAGTAAACTGATGGCTGAACGGATCATTGCTATAGCTTGAACCAAATGCAAAGCTTCCGTTGTTAATGATTAAGCTGTCATTGACAACAAAGCCGTTGGTACCTGTTTTATTTGTAGCACCTGTGATGTAGTATTGTGGCGCTGCAGCATTGGTGATCTTAAAATTATTTTCTGTCAGGTTAATGATTCCGATACCACCACCAATTATTGACCAATTGTTAGTTCCGGTATTTACATCATAAACAAGATTTCCAAATTTCCAGCCGTTTGCATTACTTGTTATAGCCGTGGAAACGTTTATTAAACTGGCAACAGTAGCTGCAGAAGAGAAGCTCCAATCTTTTATTGTTACAGTAGAGCCTCCTTCAAATAACTCATAGCCGTCCCACATTGGATGGTCATTTGTCATGCCAGCTTGATCTATTTCCATTTGACCTCCACTACGTACAATTAAATTTGCTGTTGCTGATGATGGCAGATCAATATCACCTTGAATAGTTAATTTTCCGCCATTTAATACTTCTATTTTTTTGCTTGCATTTATGAATTCAGAAGCAACCGGCGGATTGTCATCGTCGGTAAGAATTAATTCACCGCCTGCTTGTATAATTATATCATTGTATTTATGTGTGGTGCTGCCTGCGCCATATACTATATGGTCTATTATAATTCGGGTAGGAGTGGTTGTTGCATTCTCAGGCGATTTATCACCTGGCGTTGTGGTCCATGAACTGCCGTTATAATATTCCCAACTGTCAGTCGTTCCTGGCGTATTGTTAACTGAGAAGTCATCATAATCATATTTTGGTCTGTAGTCGCCGCTGGCATAAACAAACGTGCTGATGGTATATGCAGTACTCGTTGTATCTCTCAATCCGGCAGCAGATGCTGTTAAAGTATATGTTCCATCAATAGTATGCACTAAACTACCAATTGTAGTAGTGCCACTCGATATAGTTCCGCCAACCGGGTTTCCTGTAAGTGCAGAAGGCGTAGAACATGCAACACTTGAAGACGTTGCCCAATCTAAGTCCTGGTTTTTATTATTATCTATCGCTGCTACAGTTACTGCTGGCGACATAGTTGCACCATTAGTAGTGCTGGTTGGTTGTTGTATAAATTTCTCACAGGTTGCTGTTACTTCAATTCTGTTTCTATCACTGCTGGTACTTGATACTGCACCGCCTGCATCAGCTGCGGCAAATATAGAACCTGCTGTATTGGCTGTTGCAGAAGCAATCGTATATTGTAATTGCTGATTATCGGTAACAGTCGTTAGGTAAGAAATACGCAATGTAACATCATTCGAATTATCATCGGCTGCAGTAACATTTGCTCCGCTTAAACCTGAAAATGAAATCGTTCCTGCGCCAAACGAAGGTGAATTGTTGATTAAAGTTGTTTGTGATACACCACCGTATAATGCAGCCGAACGGATATTAGCCATATTCGTTACGTTAAAAGTGATTGCAGTTAGTTCGGTTCCCAAAATATCTGCATCGGAAGCTGCCACGCCACCATCACGAATGGTAAATTTAAATACACCTACGCTATTAGCGGTACTTGAAATAGTAGCTGCCTGGTAAAGCGTATAGTCATGATTAGATGTATAGCTAAATCCGGTGTTAGTTTCAATGTCTGACAGGTTGCTGTTAATACCTGTTCCTTGTATATCAAACGTGTAAGGGTTTTCGTCTGCATCGTTATTTGCAATACTTACAGTGCCTGATTTTAATCCTGAAGAACTTGGATCAAAAGTAATTTGAAAACTGGTAGAATCGCCTGCTGCTATTGGTGTCGCAGGATTTGCTGTTAAAGCAAAATCAGAAGAGCCGGTAAGCGTAACATACGGACTTGAACCGGTTAGGTTTAATGCAGTACTTCCTGTATTAAATATTTTGAATGTTCGCACCACTGTACCACCTGCAACCGCAGTGGATCCAAATTCAGTATGATCGCCTGCAGCAGGAGTTACATCACCATCCACAATAGAGGTGTTGTTTCCTTTTACATTCATTTCCGGCGCGTTGTAAGGCGTGTAATAGATATCGTCAATGTTTAGCCTGTTGCCTGTACCTGAAAGTTTAACAATTCTAAATCGAACATTGCCTGCTAAGTTCAAAGTAAAAGATTGATTCGTTAATGTTGTAGATGAAGTGGTAATAGTTGAACTTACGTAAGCCGTCCATGTTACACCATTATCAGTAGATGCTTCCAATCGCCACGTAGAATTTCCATCGCTGCCATATTTTGCATGTAATACATCTACGGTTGCAATACCTGTAGTAATATTAAAATTCATCGCAATGTTTCCTGTATTTATACGTGCTGACTGGCTGCCATTTTTTCTGTCATTGGCAGATGTTCCAATTAACGCATCATCAAAACTCCAGCTTCCTGCAGTACATGTTACGTTTGCGATAGCATACGAACCTTTACTTCCTGTTTCAAAATCTTCCCAAGGTGCGGTTAATGTAGCGCAACTGGTTTGCGGCTCGCTTACTAATTTATAATTGATGTTCGATCCGCTGTTCGTATAAGACCATATCTTAAAATAATAAGTGGTTCCTGCAGATAAACTCGTTGCAGTATAAGCAGCTACACCTTGTAAAATATTTTTAGTGGTTGCGCCATCTGCTTCAGCCGTTCCGTCGC
>CALLKF010000031.1 GCA_938008535.1 uncultured Saprospirales bacterium
ACACTCTTTCCCTACACGACGCTCTTCGATCTTGATAAAAATAAAAATCGATTAAAAGTAGAACTTAAATCTACCATAAAACCATTTGGCGATATTGCTGCTGTTTTTAAAGTAGATCCAAAAAACAACAACACATTTGAAGCAAACTATACGCTGAATAAAATACCGTTATCGATTGTAAATCCATATTTAATTACCTATACTTCTTTTCCACTAGATCGTGGTTCATTAGATTTTAATGGCTATTTCAATGCATCAGACGGTGCTATCAATAGTATGAATCATTTAGTTATAGTAGATCCACGCGTTACCAAACGTCTTAAAAAAAGAAAAGATACCAAGTGGATTCCAGTTCCGTTGATCATGGCATTTATTCGTGAAAGCGGAAATGTAATTGATTATGAAGTGCCTCTTTCCGGAAATTTAAAAAATCCGAAAATACATTTTAAAGATATTATTTTTGATTTGCTGAAAAATGTTTTCATAAAACCACCAACTGCTGCTTATGCATTTAAAGTGCAAAATATTGAAAACAAAATTGAAAAAGCACTTACCTTAACTTGGGAAATGCGCCAAACTTCACTGCGCAGAAACCAGGATAAATTCATCGATAAAATTGCAGATTTTTTAAAGAAAACACCAAATGCTTCGATTACTGTGCAGCCAATGATTTATACTGAAAAAGAAAAAGAATATGTACTTTTCTTTGAAGCAAAGAAAAAATATTTTCTGATGACGCATAATAAAACAGCCGCAGCATTTACAGATGATAATGCGCTTGCTGTAGAAAGAATGTCCATTAAGGATTCTGGATTTGTACATTATTTAAATAAACGATTTGGCAATGATATTTTTACCATTCAACAAAAATGTATGGATTTTGTCGGAAGTGGAATTGTAAATACAAAGTACAATCAATTGGTTAAAGAGCGCGAGCAACTATTTCGTCAGTTTTTTAAAGACAATGGAACAGAAAACAGCGTAAAGATTCTGGCTTCGCAAAGCACGATTCCTTTCAATGGATTTTCTTTTTACAAGATAAAATATAACGGCGAAGTTCCTGAATCATTAACAGATGCCTACGAAAAGATTGATGAAATTAATGAAGAAAAACCGCGCCGTAAATACTTAATTAAAAGAAGAAGAAATAAAAAATTAGCTAACTGATTTGTTCAAAAAAATGTAAGCCAACATCTTTGTATTGTAAAAGGTATTTTATTGCTGGTTTTTATCTCTATTCCAATAATTTTATTTATTTTTCAACTACCTAACTACAATTTAAATAATAAAAATTATGGCACTTATCAATCCTCACATTAACTTCAACGGAAATGCGGAAGAAGCATTTAATTTTTACAAATCGGTATTTGGTGGAGAGTTTGTAAAAGTTATTCGTTTCAAAGACCTAGCTAGTTCTGAATTTCCAGTATCTGAAAAAGAAGCCAATAAAATTATGCATATAGCTTTGCCAATAGGTAAAAGCAATTTATTGATGGCAAATGATGTTCCGGAAATTTTGGGAAAAACAAACGAAAATGAGCACAGAAGTAAAATATCCATAAGTGCAGAAAGCAGAGAAGAAGCCGATAAATTATTTAACGGACTTTCTGCAGGTGGACAAATTGAAATGCCTATTGGCGATAGTCCTTGGAATTCGTACTTTGGTATGTTTAGAGATAAATATGGAATTGAATGGATGGTAGATTTTGACCCAACTTATAAAGGACAAATTTAAGCGAAGAAAATTTACGATTGCACTTGCCTTTTTTTCTAACTAACTACTATAGTTTCTTTTGATTTCTTAACTAACTTTTGTGGTTCATTTTTTGAAATACTTATACTATAACTTTGGTATAAGTGATTTTCCATTTTAAAAATCATTATCTTACGGAAAGTAGTTAGTTTGTTTTTTGCGACTAGACAAAGATAAGTCATATTTGTATTGAAGAAAAAACAGCAACATTCAACATAACGAAAAAAAAAACAGATGGATAATCAAGAAGACAACCCAAAAATTCTTAAAACTAAATATATACCTACTGCTGAATTTTATAGTCAGATAATTGATAGTTTACAAGATTATTCAATTTTTACATTAGACAATGAATTGAAGATAAATAGTTGGAGTTCTGGTTCCACAAAAATATTTGGGTATGAAACGGATGAAATTATAGGAGCATCTTTCGATTTAATATTTACAGAAGAAGATTTAAAAAATGGAATACCGAAAAGAGAAATTGAAACTGCATTAAAAGAAGGCAGAGCAACAGACAATAGGTGGCACATTTCAAAAGACAAAAGCGAGTTTTATGCATATGGCTTAGTTTTTCCACTTATTGGTTTAGACGGAGAAATGTTGGGTTACGTTAAAATTTTACGCGACTTGACAGACCGCAAACAATCAGAAGATGCGATAAAAAACTATGTTAGAGAATTGGAAGAACTTAATACACATAAGGAAAGCGTTTTAGCAATACTTTCGCACGATTTAAGAAGTCCATTGTCGGCTATTATTGGCACTGCAAAATACTTGAAAGAAAATTTCCATAAAATGAAACCTGATGCAGTTCAGGAAATGCTCGACTTGCTCTATAAATCATCAACTGATGAATTAGACATGTTAGACTATTTAGTTGAATGGGCAAGAATTAAATACGCTTCAGATGCATTTTCTCCAACAAAAATAAAGCTAACCGATTATATTGATAAAGTCTTTGAAGGATTGAACGAAACTGCTTCTATCAATACCATAAATCTGAATCATTTAGTAAATGAGAATACTTCAGTGTTTGCAGATGGTAAAATGCTGATATCAATTATTCAGAATATTGTTTCAAACGCCATAAAGCATACGGAAAAAGGTGGTACCATTACTGTTTCAGCTAAAAGCCAAGACGACAAAATTATAGTTCAGGTTAAAGACACTGGAATTGGAATGTCGAAAGAAATTATTGAAAAACTATTTACACCACAAATGAAAACGCTTTCAGAAACACGTAAAAAAAATAAAGGTGCTGGAATTGGATTGTTATTAGTTAAAGGATTTTTAGAAAAAAATGGTGGTGAAATTTGGGTAGAAAGTATAGAAGGTGAAGGTTCGTCGTTTTATTTTACCTTGCCAATGGAAAAACCATTATATAAAATTGGTAGTGCGGACGAAATCATGTTTGATGAAAGTCCTTAATGCAAACACGATTGGATGTTGCAAGTTTTATTGTTTTACAATCCTTTTGCTTGATAAGTATTGTATGCATATCCAATTTTAATTTGAGAATAATCCATCCAATAATTCCAATTGGCATCTTTTCGTAAATTATTTAGCTGATGAAATCCATTCATTGCAACTGCAACGCGTTGTTGTGCATTCGATAAATCATTGACCGTTGACGGAATTTTAATGGTATAGCCATTTTGTATTTCTAGGTTTTTGTCGGTGCCAATAAAAATATCACCCAATACTGTAATTTTTTTATTGGTGAGTTGCAGCACCATTTTATTTAAATCAGCAAATAGTTTCATATTAGGTTGGTCCCACATTGGTTGTAAAATATAAATTTGTTCATGTGCACCAAACTGAATTGCAGCTTCTGTTTGTAAATCCATATACTGCAAACAATCGTTATTTTTAAGTGCATTCTGTGACAATTCCTGTAATCTAAAACCTTCTTTTGCTTCTGCAGTTAACCAATTTTCGTTTTTAATTTTGGAAGTTCCATATTGATGATTTGCAATTCCAAAGGAGCCAATATCGGTTAACACATTAATTTGTCCGTTTATCAATATTTCTGACACCGCATACATCATATCAGTCATTTCAGTACCATTGTTATCAATTATAATATGCGTATGTTTATTTATGAAATCATGTCGTAGTTCAAGCGCCATCACCAAACCAGCGCGCACTTCATTGGCAGCAAACACACCTAATTGTGTCCACATAAACTCTGGATATTTACGTTGTAATGCATCATAACTCATTAACACAAATGCATTCTGTGCTAAAATAATTTTTGCACTATCTCCATTATAAAATGTATTTGCCAATTGTTTTACTTCATCTGCATGGCTTAGAAAATTATATTTAATTTGGTTGTAATAAGATTGAGCTGGCAAAGTTGTATCGACCGCTGCATACAAATCTTCTAAATCGTTGGCAATACTTCGAATGTTATTCATGAATTGCTTTTCACTGTAAGAAAATTGTGTAGAATTTTGACTTTCTTTTTTTAATAAAAGTAATAAATCATTTCGTTGTGCTTCATGTATGCACTCCATATTTTGGATGTCTTTATTGCAATTTGAAAGAAGGAGTACTAAAAAAAGAGAAAATAGTGGTTTAAAATATTTCATAAAAATGATGTCTCGTATTTAAATGGATGCTGATTATATAGTAGTTGAATTTGATAGTTTCTATATTTTTTTCAGAACGGTTTTAGAAGATTTTAATACGGTTTTACTAATACTGTTGTGTATGTTTTCAATTTCTTTGCTAAATACATTTACAACAGGAATTTGATTTAAAATTTTATACGTTAGATTGCTTTTTTGGATAGTTTCTAGTTTGTCAATACTGCCAATTAAACCTGTTTTGGTAAGTTCTAAAACACTGTTTAATTTATTTTTTGCATGTTTATTTTCTTTAGGAAAATAGGTTTCATTATATGGAATAATTGTTTTTTTATGTCTTGGTTTTTTAATGCTAGATTTTTGGTAAATCCAACCCTTAATTTGTTCGTAAACATCCATGGAATCTACTAGTTTCAGGTGTGCTAGACCAGCAAATTCTTTGTGATTATTTAAATCGAAAGGAAGATGATGTTTTGTTTTTGATTTGCCAATTGCACTCTTTTTTCGCACTAATGCATCGCCAAACCATTCACTAAATAAATGCTCTGAATCAGCAGTTAAAGTACCAGTGATTAAATAATAATCAACATCATCCAATAAAGGAACAACTGTTTTGTTATTGGTCAGTAATGCATCAGGATGCTGCTCTTTCCAGTCTTCATCGGTTAAATAACCATAGCGTAAATCTTTAATGCCTGCACTGCGTAAATTAATCACATCTCCAGCAATTTTGGTATAAGAAACCGGAATTGTTTTTAATAAATGCGTTAATGCATTTCCAAATTTTTCTAATGGTGCACCTAAATGTGGTGTTCCAATAAAAAATAATTTACTGATTTTTTCTGTCCAGTGTGCATTTTGCAATGGAGCATAATAGCAAGCACTACGCGTAACAAGGCCACCCATACTATGCGCAATAATTACAATTTCATCTATTTCAACAGGATAATTCTGAATCAAATTTTCAATTAATTGAGAAAATTGTTTTCCGTTTTCCGAAATATGCAAACCAGTATTGTAACGAATATAAAAAGGAGTGTAGCCAAAATCGTTTTGCAAATAAGTTCCGTAGTTTTGGTTATCTGTATTTGCGAAATTCCATATTGTTTCATCGTTGGTTAAACCATGAATTAAGATACAGATTTTAGAAGAAAGTTTTTTATGTACATTTTCAATGTTTTCTTTAGAAATAGTGAAAGGTTTTTCATTGGCATAAAATTGCATTTGTACTGCCAATCCATTATTATCCTTATCTAAAAAATCACCAACAATTCCATTTAATAAACCAACGCTTAGGTTTGCACCTTTTTTAATTGATGAAAAAAAAGTAGATTTTGTTGCAGCTTTTATTTCTGATGGTTCTAAAGAATCATTTTTCATTTTTGTTTTATAATTTCATTTTAAAAATACGGATTATTCTACAAAACAAGATGAACACAAAGCTAAATTCATGCTATTTTTTGTGTTATTTCAATTTGCGTATTTCGTCTCGAACTAATTTTCTGGATAATTTATCTACTTCAATATTGTATTTTGTAGTTGCTGATAATGGTTGATGTGCTTTTATTTTATTGCATTCTATCGAAAAAATGGAATTTAAAAACAACCATTTTTTTACTAAATCATCATTTGCAATTTCATTACCTTTCTTGGTTTGATAATTTTTTGCTGCTAATTTTTCAGCTCTTGTAATTAATCCAATTACATATTGACTATCGGAATTTAATTGAATCTGTTTTGAAGTTTTAAAATGAACTTGAATATATTCAATTGCATTTATTACAGCCAATAATTCCATGCGTTGATGTGTAGTATTTATTTCAATTCCAGATAAAATAATTTTCTCATCATCGACTAAAATTATTGCAGACCAGGCTCCAATTTGCTGTTGTGTGTGACAACTTCCATCTGTATAAATATTTATAGTTGGACGCATCATAAATTAAAATTTCATCAAACCCAATTCTGGTAATATATTCATTGGTTTGTTATACCAAAAGAGTTCAAAATCTTCTAAATTATGTTGTTCGTAATGATGTTTGATTTCTTGTAAAGTGTATATTTTATTGCTGTTTACAGAAATTAAAGATAAAATTTCAATCAACCAAATTGCCTGATTTTTGTTGATAGAAATTTCGTGTGTGGTAGCTTTTGTATGAAAAATTAATTTAGCCATTTCATAGCTGTTTCCTTTTTTTGTTTTTATAAAATAATCTACAGTTGGCATAGTGCCTAACCAAATAATTTTAGCACTTGGTTGAAAAGTATTTGGTTCTTCTTTGTTTAAAATGGTTGAAATGTAATTTGGTGTAATGGTTGTTTTTGGAACTTTAAAATCGAACCAACTTTGCAATGGCATTTCAAATCCAATTCCATGCATATAATTCAATAATGATTTTTTTAAACCATAACTAAATAAATCATGATCTATACCAGTTTCATCATAAAAGAAAATATCATTATTGGCAAACGTACCAATGGTTTCTGTTTGTTTTTTTACGCCAAATTTTTCCGGTTCCAAACCAATTGGACTGTGTGCTGTCATGGCAAACTGATGCCAGAAACCTGATTGCAAAATTCCTAACTCAAATAATTGACGAACCATTTCTAAAGAGTCTATCGTTTCCTGAATCGTTTGCGTTGGATAACCATACATCAAATAGGAGTGAACCATAATTCCAGCTTCCGTAAAATTTCGATTAACTTTTGCCACTTGTTCTACGGTTACACCTTTGTCAATCAATGCTAATAGTCTATCAGATGCAACTTCCAAACCACCTGAAACCGCAATACAACCAGATGCTTTGAGCAACACGCATAAATCTTTTGTAAAACTTTTTTCAAAGCGAATATTGGTCCACCACGAAACCACTAATTTTCTTTTGATAATTTCAATTGCCAATGCACGCATCAACGCTGGTGGCGCAGCTTCATCTACAAAATGAAAACCAGATTCGCCAGTTTGTGCCATGATAGTTTCCATTCTATCGCACAACAATTTTGCAGCAATTGGTTCATACACTTTTATATAATCTAATGAAATATCGCAGAACGTACATTTTGCCCAATAGCAACCGTGCGCCATCGTTAATTTATTCCATCTTCCATCGCTCCACATTTTATGCATCGGATTCGCAATTTCAATTACAGAAATATATTGGTCTAATAATAAATCTGCATAGTCTGGCGTACCAACTTCGTTTTGTTTGTAATCATTTTTCGTAGCATTATTTTTGTAAACGACTTTATTATTTTCTACTAAAAATGTTCTTTTGTATTCTGTTGGATTTTCTGCTTCTAAATTGGTTATTAAAAGTTCGATTGGTAATTCACCATCGTCTAGTGTAATAAAATCAATGAATTCGAAGACACGTGTATCAGAAATAGAACGCAATTCTGTATTTGGAAATCCACCACCAAATGCAATTTTTATAGTTGGATGATTTTTTTTAATCCATTGCGCACACCTGAACGCACTATATAAATTTCCAGGAAACGGAATTGAGACAGCAACTAATTTTGGTTGAATAGTTTTTATTTTTTTTGAAAGAATTTCAATTAATATTTCATCAAAAAAAGTGTATTCTTTTTGAAGACAAGTATATAATTCATCAAATGAGTTGGCTGACCTTCCTAATCGTTCTGCGTATCTGCTAAAACCAAAATGTTTATCAATACATTCAATAATTAAATCGGATAAATCTTCTAAATATAGTGTGGCTAAATGTTTTGCTTTGTCATGGTTTCCCATATTTCCAAAAGCCCAATCTAAATCATCTGTTTGCTGAAATCTATTTGCTTTTGGCAAAAAATCTTCCTGACAAATTAAATTTGCAAGCGTTGCATTTTTTCCTTGAAGAAATAAAATAACAGCATCAATTGTGTTTATATAATCTTGTTTTAATGCAATTATTCTTGTTGCATTTGCTGACTTTTGTGGTTGATTGGTTTCAATTTGTTGAAATAATTTTGTCAATCCATTTTTTGAAAAAACGTTTAATATGACTTCAATTCCTACATCACATTGAAAGGAAGAAATACTTTTGGTGTTTAAAAATCCTTTTAAATAAGCTGTTGCTGGATACGGTGTATTCAGTTGCGTAAATGGTGGTGTGATTAATAATGTTGATGCTCTCAATCTAAATTTTCAATTGATACTGAAATTGTAAATGTATTGTTTTTTTAGCAGTAGAATTAATACAATATTAAAATGAATTAAAAATGTGTGAATTTTATGCATTGTTTTTATTTATAGCAGATAATTTTTAACTTAGTGCCATGCAATATTCAGTAGAAATAAATGTGATGCCTTTAAAAGAGTTATTAGATCCACAAGGAAAGGCAGTGGAACATGGATTACACAATTTAGGTTTTGATGCTTCTAATGTTCGTATTGGAAAACACATGACGTTTAAAATTGAAGCAACTTCAAAAGAAGAAGCAATTGCAAAAGTAGATGAAGCCTGCAAAAAATTACTACACAACCAAGTGATGGAATATTACGAGTTTGTGGTGAGTGAGTAATAGTTGTTTCATAAAAACAGAACAAATGATTATGTGTTTTTATTTATTTATTTGAGAAATTGGTAATACTGTTTGCAATAATTTTTCAATCGATTCAATTTTAGTATCTAATTTTTTTATTGAAGTTTTTAATTGTGAATTATCTTCTAATAATGCATCATTTTGTTGTTTTAATTCTTTTATGGCTTCTATTAATATTGGTGTAAGCTTTGCATAATCTATACTTTTAAAACCTTCTAAATCTGTTTGTACTAATTCTGGATAAATTTTTTCTGCTTCTTGTGCTATTAAACCAACTTGTTTATTGTCATTAAAATTCTTGTCTTTAAATTCTTCTTTTTTGAAATAATAGGAGACAGCTTGTAATCTTAAAACATTACTTAATACATTTTTTAGTGGTTGTATATCTTTTTTGTATCTAATATCTGAACAAACTAAAACACCACAAGATGCAGTTACTGTACCAGTAAACAAACCATTTCCAGCAACATGTAGTTTTTGAGTTGGAGAAATTCCGATTCCTACATTATTTCCTCTTATCGTCATAGTTTCAGTATTGTTTGAATACAAATGTAATGTACTCGTTGCACCACTTTGAAATCCGATATACATATCTTTGTCTACACCTAAGCTGTTTCTTAGAACTCTTAAATTTGCATATTGGTCTGAAGTAGCTAAGTCTAATCCTTCTTGTGAAGCAGTTCCACTAATCACTAATTTAGCCGTTGTTGGATTGCTTTCGTTGATTCCAACATTTCCATTTCCTTTTATGCGCATTAATTCTTTTGATGTTGTTGATGAAGTACCTGCATAATAGACAAAATCATCGCCAGTGTTATTTACTTGAAAACGTAATACGCCTGGATTTAAACCAAAACCATTAAATTGATGGTCGTTGTTTGCAGCTTCATAAAAAACAATTTTACGATTGGATACAGAATTTCTAAACTGCAAAGGTGCATTTGGAGTCGAATTACCAATACCAACATTTCCATTTCCATTAATACGCATCAACTCTGTTGAAGTAGTAGCACTTGTACCTGCATAAAAAACATGATTATTTGAACTGTTTGGAGTTTGATATCTAACTCCATCACCATCTAATCCAAAACCAGAAAATTCGTGGTCGTTATCCGCACCAAAATCTGCTAGTACAATTTTTCTATTTTCAAAAGTATTTGCTAATTGTAGTGGTGCAGTTGGTCTTGCATTGCCAATACCTACATTTGTGTTGACAGTTGCTCCATTATAAAAATTAACACCACCTAAAACAATTGAATTATCTATTTCTGTATAAGCATAAGCACCAATAGCTGTGGCATTGGTTAATCCATCTTGTACCGTTGCCAAATATCCAATAGCCGTATTTCCAGAGCCAGAAAAAATACTAGATAATGCAGATGCGCCAACTGCAGTATTGCCAGTGCCTGAAGTATTATACTCTTTCAGAGTTTGGTCACCAATTGCAGTGTTATAGTTGCCATTTATATTATTTGATAATGCAATGTTGCCGATAGCTGTGTTATAACTTCCGTCAAAATTATTTTGCAGAGTATTTACGCCATTTGCAATATTTCTCAATCCGCTATTATTTTTTCTTAATGCGTTTAAGCCAATTCCTATATTTCGACTTCCGTCAGCATTGTCATATAATACATTTGTTCCTATTGCTATATTATCTCTACCTGTTATGTTATTGTATAAAGTATTTAAGCCAATTGCGATGTTTGCATTTGGTGGAAATGGTGGTAAGATTGGTCTGGAATATAAACTTCTGTAACCAATGGCTATATTAGAGTCGCCACTGCAATTATACAATGATTGATGACCAATTGCTGTATTATAAGCGCCTGTATTATTTGAGTACATGCTTTCATATCCAAAAGCACTATTATAACTTCCAGTAGTGTTTGTGTATAAAGCATTGAATCCACTACCTGTATTTTCATTTCCGATAGTTGAATTTGTTAATGTATAATATCCAGTTGCTGTATTTCCACGACCAGTTGTATTTTTATTTAAAGCATTTGCACCAGTCGCAGTATTAAACATTCCTGTTGTATTAAATTCTAATG
>CALLKF010000032.1 GCA_938008535.1 uncultured Saprospirales bacterium
AAATAAAAAATTTCTTTTGTGTAAAATTATTCTCATTGTAAAATTTGAAAAATACTGGATAGTCTGCCATAATTTATAGTTTTAATTGGTTAATAATAATTTTTTATTACATTAAAAATAAAGATAATTTCTTATAAAACAAATATATGTTGATTTTTTTCACAAAAACAACATGAATGAGTAAACGGTCGTTTTATTGAGTAAACGGTAAATGCGATGATTTTGGAAGGTTTTATTTCCAAAATCTAAATGGTTATTGCAAGATTATTCTTTAATAAAACTAGAAGTATAGTTGGTTTCTGCTGTAGTAATCATCAACTGATACCAACCATTTGGTAAATCTGAAACATCTATAGTGTTGTCGTTTGGTAGTGCATTGTATGACTTCATTATTTGTCCAACGGTGTTGTAAATAATAACAGTTGTGTTGTTTTGCTGTGTAAGTTGTTTATCTAATTGCAAAAATGAAGTACATGGATTTGGGAACAACGTGATTTTTTCTGTCTTTTTGTTTGCAATGGATGTTGTTATTGCATTTAAGTTTCTTGTGGGATTCCAATTGTGATAACCACTGGTACACAAGGAAGCCACATTCCATCGGTAGCGTTTCGTTGGGTTTAATTTCACACCAATAGTTGTATTCGTAGTTTCGAAAAAAGTTACTTTATCGCTATCATCAGCTAACGCAATTTTATATTTTGGTACACCTGCAATCGCATTCCAGTTTAATTGAAAAGAATCTGAAGTAATCTGTGTAGCTACCAAATTCGCTGGTGCATCGCATCTCACAGATTGTGGAATTTCTTTGGTTTTAAAAAAATTCCAAGCAATAGTATTCATGGAAATATCTTGTGTGGTTTTACCTAATAATCCTAAAAACAGATCATTCGCTCCAGGCCAAACATGTCCTCCATTAATTACTTTATAAAACACTTGGTCAACTGCTTCGCTACAATTCTGATAGGTATAACGCACCACTCTTGTACCATCATTTCGTAAATCTGGTAACGTGTCTATGTTTGCTAATACGTTACAATTATTTTTTATTTGCCAAAAATGTTTTATCGAATCGATGCCAGGAAAGTTTCCAGGAAATCCTGCGTAAGGTGTTATTGGATCGGACAAACCATTGAAAGCTGCCATGTTTATTGGTCGAGCAGGCACACAGCTACTTAAATTATCAAACACCATACTGGCAACATTTGGTGCAATTGCTGCAATGCGATTGGTGGCATCACATGCCATTTTGTAACTCATAAATCCACCAGCAGAATAACCCATGGAATATACTTTTTTCAAATCTGCGTTATACAACACAGCTGCTCTATCCATTAAATCACCTAAAAAACCAACATCATCTACTGTAGAAGTAACAAAGAAAAAAGTACCTGAATTCCAACGCAAGTCCACTCCTTCTGGATAAATTACGATACATCTTGCAGTGTCAGCAGTCTTATTGAATTGCGTGTAATCCATTTCAAATTGTGCCGTAGTTAAAAAACCATGCATGTTTATGACTACTGGTAAATTTTCCGAAGCATTATAATTTCTTGGTAAATAGACTATGTATTTCCTGTTTTTATTTTGCCATTTTATTGTATAATTTTTTTGCGAAAAAACAGGTTGCGCAATAATTAAAAATACAAATAAAATAAAATAAAAGTGCTTCATAGTAGTGGTTTATAATTTTATTAAACCTAAAAAAGAATAAGAATGTTTATTCTAAACCTGCATTTTTGATGTACGGTTCAACTTTCATATCGTGTCCAATTAAATCTTTAAATGCTTTGTTTAAATCAACGCTGTTTCCAACTGATAAAATGTATTTTCTGAAACGATCGCAATTTGCTCTTGTAAGTCCACCATTTGCTTTCATCCAATCATAAACATTATAATCTAAGGTTTTGCTCCAAGTGTAAGCATAGTACGCTGCAGCGTAGCCACCAGACCAAATATGTGCGAAATACGGTGTGTGGTAGCGTGTTGGTACTTCATTCAACAATAAACCATATTTCTGAAGTGCCTCTTTTTCAAATTCTAACGTTGGTTTAAAATCTGCTGGATTTTCCACTGTGTGCCAAGCTAAATCTAAGGTTGCTGCTGCTAATAATTCAGTTACATCATAACCTTTGTTAAATGTTTCTGCTTTTAAAATCTTATCTACTAATTCTTGTGGAATTACTTGTTTTGTTTTATAATGAATCGCATAATTTTTTAAGATAGCTGGTTCTAAAGCTGCATGTTCATTAATTTGAGATGGAAATTCTACATAATCATTCGGTACGGCTGTTCCAGAAATACTAGTATATTTTTGGCTAGCAAATAATCCGTGTAAGGTATGTCCAAATTCATGGAACATAGTAGTAACATCATCAAAGCTAATTAATGATGGATTTCCATCAACAGGTTTTGCATAATTAAATACATTGTAAATTACTGGTTTTTGTTTTAACACATACGATTGTTGCACAAAGTTATCCATCCAAGCACCACCACTTTTATTATCACGCGTATAAAAATCTAAATAATAAATGGCAATTGATTTTCCTGTTTTATCAAACACTTCATAAGCAATTACATCTGGATGATACACTGGTAAATCTTTACGTACTTTAAATGTTAAACCATACATTACTTTTGCTGCATAAAAAACACCTTTTTCTAAAACAGTGGTAACTTCAAAGTATGGCTTTATCTGACTTTCATCTAAATCGTATTTTGCTTTTCGCACTTGTTCAGAATAGTAATTCCAATCCCAAGGTTCTAGTTTAAAGCCACCTTTTTGCTTATCAATTATATCTTGAATATCTTTTGCTTCTGCATTTGCTTTTGCAACTGCAGGTTTTGCGATTTGAGCTAATAAATCCAAGGCACGTTCTGGATTTTTTGCCATTTGATCTTGCATACTCCAAGCTGCATAACTTTTTTTGCCCATAATTTGCGCTTTTTCCAAACGCAAACGAATAATTTTTTCTAAAATAGCACGTGTATCACCACTATCATTTTTCTCGGCACGAATCCAAGATGCTTTAAATATTTTTTCTCTGGTTGCTCTGTTGTTCAAATATTGTAACAATGGATGTTGTGTGTAATTCAATAATCCAATCATATATTTTCCATCGTGTCCAGCTTCTGTTGCTTTTACTTTAGCAGCTGCAATATCTGCATCGCTTAAACCATCTAATTCTTTTACATCATCAAATAACACGGCGCCATTTTTACGAGCTATCAATAAAGTATTACCAAATTCAGTATCTAAACTTGCGAGTTCCTGATTAACTTTTTTTAGTTTTTCTTTTTTCTCATCTGATAAATTGGCACCAGCTAATTCAAAATATTGTAAATAATACTCAGTTAATCTTTTGTCTTCACCTTTTAAAGAATCTAATTTTATAGATTTAATACGTTTGTAAATTTTAGAATTCAATAAAATTTTATCATTGTGTGCTGAAAGTTTTGGTGCAAATTCTTCTTCAATTGCTTGTAATGTTGGATTTGTGTTCGCACTAGTTAGTTTAAAAAAAATACTTCTCACTCTAGTTAAATCTTGTCCGCATAATTCTAAAGCCAGCACGGTATTTTGAAATGTTGGTTTACTTTTATTGTTGGCGATTTTTTCAATTTCTGCTTCATTTAATTTCAATGCATATTCAAATGCTGGTTTAAAATGTTCATCTTTAATTAAATCAAAGCGTGGTGCCTGATATTGAAGTGTACTCTTTTTTAATAATGGATTGGTTTGTTTGATTGATTTGTCTTGCGCTTGTAGCGAAAAAACCGAAGCGACCATAATCATTAAACTTGCAATTTTTGTTTTGTTGAATAAATACATAAAGATTAAAATTTTCGATGGTAAATATAAGCGTATTTAGAGAAATTAACTGATAATTAGTAGCAGATAGTTTTTTAATCTTACATCAAGTGGTGATGGTTTCCACACAAATAGTGATAGTTTCAGCACAAATGATGATGCTTATGTTAAAAATATAGATGGCGTCCGCATAAATGAAGATGGCGTCCGCACAAATGAAGATGGCGTCCGCACAAATGAAGATGGCTTCCGCACAAATGATGATGGCTTCCGCACAAATGATGGTGGCTTCCGCACAAATGGTGATGGCGTCCGCACAAATGATGATGGCGTCCGCACAAATGAAGATGGCTTCCTCCGTAGTATATTTTGCATTAGTTCCAACAGATGAACAACTTAATAAGGTCAAAAACAGATTAGCAAGCCCGGAAAACAAGTTAGCAAGCATACAAAAGCACTCCTTTTAGCCAAAAAACAGCTTAGCAAGAGCAAATTTCAGGTTAGCTCTGCCATTGAAGCTATTATATTATAAAAAATCTGCTACACTGAGCGTGCGAAAGACTTCAACGAGGTCGCGGACTGCTTCACTGAGGTCGCGAAATGCTTCAACGAGCTCGCGAAATGCTTCAACGAGCTCGCGGACTGCTTCAACGAGGTCGCGGACTGCTTCAGCGAGGTCGCGGACAGCTTCACTGAGGTCGCGGACGACTTCAAGGAACTTATGGTCTAAAACAGCCCTATTCCAAAGAAAATCGCTGAATGAGCGGAAAGCATCAACGCTGTTGCTAAGGATGGATGTTGGGTTTTTAATATAGAAGCAGCGGAAAACCTCGAAGGTTTTTAAAACCATCGAGGTTTTGACGGACAAGCAGAGAAAAAAATATTTTTCATTTTTTATGGAAATTGAGTAACTCATGTATCTTAATAGTAAACGATAAGCATGTCAACAGTGATTGAATGGAAAGCAAAAATAGTAAACTACAAAAATGAGCAGCGGATTGCCGTTTATTTTGAAAAACGTAAGGATTTAATAGAACGCATTAAAAAACTGCCAGGCGCAAGATGGAGTTATGCGTTAGGTGCGTGGCACCTTCCCTTTTCGGAAGCAAACCTACAACGGTTTAAGTTAGAAAATGCTGTGTTAAGTGCGGATAAAATTAAAAAAGCAGAAGATTTTAGCCGATGGTTAAAATCAAAACGATATAGCGACAATACAATAAAAACGTATACGGAAGCATTAAAATCATTTTTATTGTTTTACAACACTAAGCCAATTGAAGAAATAACGAACAACGATATTATAATTTACAACAATGATTTTATTTTAAAAAACAAACTGTCGGCATCGTATCAAAACCAGATTGTGAATGCGGTGAAATTATTTTTCAGAACGATTGAAAACAAAGTGATGAATGAAGAACTGATACACCGACCAAAAGGAGAAAAGAAATTGCCGAATGTACTAAGCAAGGAAGAAGTAAAGCAAATACTGGAAAGCATTAATAATATAAAGCATAAATCAATGTTGTCTCTTATTTATGCTTGTGGTTTAAGAAGAAGCGAACTATTAAATTTAAAGATTAACCAATTAGACTCTAAAAGAAATCTGTTACTCATAAAACAATCTAAAGGAAAAAAAGACAGAATAATACCATTGTCAGATAAAATACTAAAAATGCTACGCGAATATTACAAGGTTCATAAACCCAAAGAGTTTCTCTTCGAAGGACAATCAGGAGGTATGTATAGTGAGAAAAGTTTATCAAGTGTACTTCAAAGAGCGTTAGAAAATACTAAAATAAATAAACCTGTAAGTTTGCATTGGCTGAGACATAGCTTTGCCACACATTTACTGGAAGCAGGAACAGACTTAAGATATATTCAGGAACTTTTAGGACATAGCAGCAGTAAAACAACAGAAATTTACACTCATGTAAGCACTAAAAATATTCAGAATATAAAAAGTCCGTTTGATGATTTGGATATCTAATAATATAAATCTATATTTGAATAAAGGATGCAAAATGCAGACATATACAACCCAAAAAGGCTGTATAAGGATGCAAAATGCAGGCATATAAACAAGTTGTGTGTTAGTTACTGAAACACTCGCGCGAAGCTGAAAACGCAATAGAGTAAGCAAAACAAAAAACAATTTATTTTATGAAAAAACTTTTGACTGTATTCATTGCAATCTTGACAATTTGTATTGCAACAACATCATGTAAAAAAGACGAAACAAAGAAAA
Source organism: uncultured Saprospirales bacterium (assembly GCA_938008535.1). Lineage (GTDB taxonomy): Bacteria > Bacteroidota > Bacteroidia > Chitinophagales > JADIYW01 > JADJSS01. The sequence goes on from CALLKF010000032.1 coordinate 6,060, forward strand.
CAACACAAGTGACAATTAACGTGAAAAATGGTGCTGGAGTTGCACAATCTGGACTTAGTGTTTACATGTATTCTAAAACTGTATTTACAACACAAGGAAACGACCCATTTTTTGCTGGAAAAACAGCGACAACTGGAAGCGACGGAAATGCAGTCTTTAATATTGTAAATCCTGACGACGTACTTTGGACATCTTCAAATACTTCAGAAGAATTGTATTTTGGAATTGTGTACACACTTAGTGGCACAAACAAAGAAAAACATACAGTTGTGACAGTTAGTGAAGGCGATACTAAAAGTGCGAGCTTAGTTGCGAATTAAAAAACCAACACACAACAAAAAATTGGCAACAGTTGTGGTGGAACTGATAAATTAAGTTCTATACATTTATTTTAAAATAGTGAACAGCGACGGTTTGTGCAAAACATGCACAACCGTCGCCAATTTTCAACCGTTGTGTGTCATGCTAACAGAACGACAGTAACAAACAAATCATAAACAAATACTTTTAGATTTATGAATTTCACTCATTACGACTTAGGAAGAAAAGAAAGGGGACAAATTGTAGAAATTACTTTATCTGGAAGTGCTGCAAACGTGAGACTAATGGACAGTTCAAATTTTCAAAATTATCGAAATGGCAGACAACATAGATATTTTGGAGGTTTAGCAAAACAATCACCAGTAAGACTTTCAATTCCAAGTACAGGTAATTGGCACGTAACTGTGGATATGCAGGGTTTAAGAGGAACTGTACGCTCAAGTATTAGAATGATGCCAAGTGCTTTACCAGAATTTAGACAACCGGCATTATCAACAGTTCCTTCATTAATACATAAAAATGACGAATATCCTTTTGACAATTCAAACGAGGATGAAAGACAATATGATGTATTTATTTCTCATGCTTCCGAAGACAAAGATGAAGTAGTTAGACCATTAGCTCAAGCATTAAAAAATGAAGGGCTTTCAGTTTGGTATGACGAGTTTGAATTAAAAATTGGAGATAGTTTAAGACGAAAAATTGACAAGGGATTAGCTAATAGTAAGTTTGGAATTGTGGTTTTATCAAAAGAATTTATTAGAAAAGGATGGGCTAATTATGAACTTGACGGAATTATAACAAAATCAGTAAGTGGAGAACAAATAGTTTTACCAATTTGGCACAACATAACAAAAAAAGAAGTTATTGACTTTAGTCCTTCATTGGCAGACAAGTTGGCGAGAAATACATCTTCATATACCGTTGAAGAAATTGCGAGTGAAATTGCAGAAGTGATACAAAACGCATGAAAAAAGCACGAACACACAACAAAAAATTTGTGTTATGGTTGGTAGATTCGGAAAATATACGTAAATT
>CALLKF010000033.1 GCA_938008535.1 uncultured Saprospirales bacterium
TAGCTCGTCGGGCTCATAACCCGAAGGTCATAGGTTCGAGTCCTGTTCCCGCTACAAAAATTAAAAGGTTCTCTTCTTAGAGAACCTTTTTTATTCTTATTTTTATACTTTTTATTTACTTAACTAAACGGATTTTTAATAATTTAGATCATCTTCTTATGAGCCACAAAGCAGGATACATCAATATTTTAGGCAAACCAAATGTTGGAAAATCTACATTAACCAATGCAATTGTTGGTGAGCGTGTTTCTATTGTTACCTCAAAAGCGCAAACTACACGACATCGAATTTTAGGTATTTTAAACAGCGATGATTATCAAATAATTTTTTCTGATTTACCTGGAATTATAAAACCAGCATATAAAATGCAGGAATCTATGATGGATTTTGTTCGAAATTCTCTTGAAGATGCAGATGCATTTATTTTTGTTGTTCAAATTGGTGATAAACCAGAAAATCAACCAGAAGAATATGAGAAAATAAAAAAAATGAATGTGCCTGTTTTGTTGTTGGTCAATAAAATTGATTTGGCGATGCAGGAAGAAATTGATGAACAATTAGCTATTTGGACTGCTGATTTTCCGACTGCAATTGTAATTCCATTTTCAGCTAAATTAAATTTAAACACAGATTTGGTGATGAAACATTTGGTAGATAGTTTGCCAGAAAGTCCACCGTATTTTGATAAAGAAGAATGGACGGATAAACCAGAACGATTTTTTGTAACTGAAGTCATTCGTGAAAAAATATTGATGAATTACAAACAAGAAATTCCTTATAGTTGCGAAGTGGTTTGTATGCATTTTCAAGAAGACGAAACTATTATTCGAATTTCTGTAGATATTTATGTGGAACGAGAAAGCCAAAAACCAATTTTAATTGGAAAAGGTGGTGAAATGTTGAAACGCGTTGGCTCTCAGGCGCGTGTAGATTTAGAAAAGTTTTTCGCAAAAAAAATATTTTTAGAAACACATGTACGTGTTGCAGATAATTGGCGTAACAATGAAAGTATGTTGCGTAAGTTTGGTTATAAAGAATAATTATGCTCAATTATGGAAAAAGAAATTACATTTGTTTATAAACCAAAATGGAAATCATTAGTACTTGCAACTATCTTCTTTTCTGTTTGTGCGATTGCTTTGTTTCATAAAGCAAGTACAAACGACAGAGGTTTGATTATTGAGGAAATCATTACGTTAAGCGTTTCATCTGCTACTATTTTTTACTATGTTTTATCTGCTTTTGGAGCAATAGGTGTAATCTTTGGAATAGTAGGTATTGTTTCTTCACGCAGCACAAAATACTTAGTATTCACTGAAACTGAAATCAGAATTCCACCAGTTGGCATTCAAAAAAAAGAATCAGTAATACCAATTAAAGAAATTATTTCACTGAATGAAACCAATATTTCCGGACAAGTAATGTTGTATGTAAAAACCAAACAAAAAAAAGGTGTTATACAACGTTCGATGTTAGAAAATAAAGCAGTTTACGAACAAGTGAAAAAATTAATAAATGATTTGATAGCACTGAACTAAAATTTATCGTGCCACGATTTTCGTGCCACAATAGTTTTTATTGTTTCACTACTTTTCCATAAAATAAATTTCCAGTTTCGTCTGAAACTTGTATAAAATACAAGCCATTTGCGTAAGTACTTAAATCAATGGAAACATTATTTTCACCAGCATTTCCTTTTAAAGTTTCATTCAATAAAAGATTTCCGTTGATGTCAATAATGTGCAAGGTGTAATTTTTATTTTGCGATAAGTTCATGTTCAACTGCACATTTCCATTGGTTGGATTTGGAAATAAATAGATCGATTTTATTTCATTATTTTTTACTGATAAAATGCGTTGCTCAATAATATTAGTTGTACAAGTGTTGGTAGAAATAGCTGCATTGTAGTCAAATATAATACTTGCTCTGTTTGTGATTTCATCGTTTGGCAACAAACCTGCTTTAGGTTTTATTCTGAAAGAAATATAACCATGCGAATTTGCTTCATCAGCAATGCTGTCTGGTAAATACGTATTTGCTGCAGTCCAAGTAATGTGTTTTCTGTCAACAACATTCATCGCAAATGGAATACTTGAAGATAAAAATTCGAATGTTGTAGCATCTAGATTTTCGGTCAACGTATCCGTAATTACTATACGCGACGCATAGCTGTTACCTGTATTTTGGAATCGAATCGTATAATATAAGTATTCACGATTTTGTACAGCACTGTAAGGAATAGTTCCACCATGCGTTTCTATTTTATCATTTGGATCAGATCGGAAGAG
>CALLKF010000034.1 GCA_938008535.1 uncultured Saprospirales bacterium
AAAATTGGCAATAGTTGTGGTAGATTTGGTAATTAAAGTTTTGTGTAATAAATTTAATTTGTAAACAAGTGTTGGTTGGTGCTAAACACGCACAACCATCGCCAATTTTCAACCGTTAGCGGTAATTTTATGACAGACTCAGAAGCAACTCATATTGCATTACAATACGTTTCTCAACTCGGTGAAGTTTTACCTGGATTTAGATTTGGAATTGGCGACAGAGAAGAGTTTATAGACAAATACTATTATGACTTTATTTGGTTAACATTAGATGGGCAAATACCAATAGAGCCGCCGATTGCTGGTGGTGCTCGTGGTTTTACAGTGAATAAACATGACAAGCAAGTTGAGCTGACAACTCATGCAAAATATAACATATTAAAGACAAGAGAAAGGGAATTATCTGAAATGTATCTGTTATTATTAGATTTTAAAGCTGGAAAAAATCACCTATCTACAATTAGAGCGAAATTTAATTTAAATCCAGTACAGCTAATTAAATTTTCAAAAATTATTAAAGAAACAGAATTAAATAAATCAGAGTTGTACGAAATTATAGAACAAATGATTGGAAAAATAGAAAACTACCGCTAACAAAAAATTGGCAATAGTTGTGGTAGATTTGGTAATAAAAGTTTTGTGTAATACATTACATTTGTAAACAAGTGATGGCTGGTGCTAAACACGCAAAACCATCGCCAATTTTCAAAACGGTTAGCAGTAATTTTATATGAAACAGTATCTATTTTTAAGTTTAATGTTTTTACAGTCCATATTCTTTGGACAAAAAAAGATAATTCCCAAAACAGATTTCAACACACTTTTTGTTTGTATTGACAGTATTTCGTACCATAATCTATTTCAAAATAAATATCTGAGAGACACTTTGTTTTTTTGTAGAGAGATACAACAAGAAACAAATACGGATTCATACACCGGAAAATATCTGATTGGTGAGTCCTCTACAATAGAGTTTTTCCAACCCAAAAACACTGCGCAAATTGGTGACCATTTGGGCGATTTGGGAATTGAATTTAAAACAAGGAAAATTAAAATCCTAGATGAAATAATAGAAAAATCAAAGGTTCTAAAGTTTTCAGTTGACACATCTACCACTCTTACAATTTTAGATAGTTTGTCAATTCCTTGGTATAAAACACTAAGTTTAACGAATCCAAAAAATGAATTGTCAATTTTAGAATATCAGGCAGACTACTTGCTGTATTTAGGTTTTACAAAAAAACAAATTAGCCAGTCTATGACATTCAAAGAATATAACAGCATCTTATCTAACGGTAAAAAATATCCAAGGCAATTTGCAACGGTAACATACATTAAGCTGTATGCAGACAAAAACATGATTGAAAATTTGCAAAAATTTGCAACACTAAATAATTGCAGAAAAATTGAAAATAAGTTTACAAATGGTGAAACTACAATTGAATATAATGAAGTTGAAAATTTGCCTGAGTTCCTCATACAAGAGATAGGAATCTCCTTATTGAATGACCAAGTTTTTCGTGAAGAAAAAATCAGTGAAAAATTACGCATAAAAATCAATGGAAAAAAAGCGAGTTTAATTTTTGAAAACTATAATTAAAAAACTATTGATAACAAAAAATTGGCTATGGTTATGGTAGATTTGTCAATTGAAGTTTTGTGTAATACATTACATTTGTAAATAAGTGGTGGTTGGTGCTAAACACGCACAACCATCGCCAATTTTCAACCTTTATCGTCAATTTTATGTTTTACTCAAAATAATAGTATGAACGAACATAAGAATAATACAGTTTACTTTTGGTTTGCAGTTTTTGCTATTTGCTTTGTATGTTTTCAATTTATTTCATATTATATCAGACCGCACTATGTAGGGCAACATGTTTGTATAAAGTACTTGTTAGGCGTGGCTCCAAATTTTTTTCCTGCTATCGGAATACCAGCATTAATACTTGCTATTTTAATGCAAAATAAAAAACTGGAGAAAGTAAGTAAAGTGTATAACTATCGAAATGTAATTGCTGTAAGCATCAGCACCATTGGTCTTGTATGTTGGGAAATAATTCAATCCAATTCAAAGAAATTAGTGTTTGACGTAAATGACATAGTATGGACATTTATAGGCAGTTTGATATTTTTAATGCTGTATCAAATAACTAAAGACAAACAAAAAGACTATTGATAACATCAATTAGTGTATGAGTTTCTTAGAGCGTTCACAATTTGCAGTAACATTCGACAAAGTGATTGCTTTAAACTTGAAATGATTTGATACGATTATTTCAAATTTTTATTTCTGTATTTGAATAGTTTCATTTTCAATTTTCAGCAAATAATTACCATTGGAAAATGAAGACATATTTAATAAATAATGTGCAATGCCGTTCTGAATTTTAAATGCGTCTTTAAAAACTTCGTTGCCTAAAATATCATACACCACCAAGTTGCTGTTTAAATTTTGATTGGAATAATAATCTACATTAAACAAGCCATTTTTAGATGGATTTGGATAGACGTAGATAAAATTATTTTTTACTGTGTTTGGAGTTGATTTATCAATGTTTACTGAAACGATTTTGGAATAAGAAAAGTTGAAATCAAAATCAACTTGTTTTAAACGGTAATAGTTGATGCCTTCGGTTGGTTGCAAATGCATGAACTGATATGTATGAATATCGTTAGTGGAACCATAACCAATTTGTTCAGCAATTTTTGTAAAATTAATTCCATCTGCTGACCATTCAATTTCAAATATGGCATTGTTTTTTTCGGATGCTGTTGACCAGTTTAATTGCACTTGCTGGTTGTTAATATTTGTAGCACTAAATGATAGTAATTCTACTGGAAGTTGTAGGTTTTTGGTAATGATAAAAGAATCTTTCAAACAATTAAAATTATCGGTAACCGTTACCGTATCAATGCCATTTCCAAGTGTCGTGTATGATTTATCTTTTAAAATGCCAACATTGCTCCAATTATAAGTACCTAACCAAGACGAAGACATATTCACGACATTGCCTGTAGTTACAGATATGGTATTTTTCTTGTTTACATCTTTCATCATAGTAAAACGATCGCGAACCACACCATCTGCACAAACCCATTCTGCATCTAATCTATTGCCTTCTACTTTAAGTGCCATTGCGCCACCGTTAGTATTATCTGAATAAACCATTGCATTAATTGGCCAGCCAGTTTGCACACCACCTAATTGTCCGGACGAGCCCACCACAGCATAAACGGTTCCTGTTGTTTTAGGTGCATTTTTTATATATGGACAAGAATTTACAGTTCCATTATATTTTGCAGAAGAAGAATCATTGGCAGTGTGTGTGGCAAAATTAAAAGATGTTTCTGTTCCGTAGTGACCATTCAACAAATAAGAACGTTCGTACACATGGCTGTGACCACACAAAATTAAATCAACGCCTAAACGTTCTAAAATGCGAATGAAATTTTGACGAATGGCTACCAAATCGGCTTCACCTTCTGAAGTATGCGAGCCCAGTGTGTAAGGTGGATGATGCCAATAAGCAACGGTCCATTTTTGGGTGTTGGCAGCCAAATCATTTTTCACCCAAACAGCTTGCGGTCCAAGCGTATCCCAAATTCTGTACATGCTTGCTTCTTTTCCGTAAGAGTCTAAAGAAAGAAAATGAATGTTTGCAAAATCGTATGAATAAAATGCTTCGGTTCCAGAAGCAACACCACCAGCTTCTGCAGCAGTTGGCAGCGTAAACATATCATAGTATGGAATAACATGGTCGTTTTGTCGAGCAGCTGTATTTGCATAATCATGATTGCCTGGCGAAGGCCAAAGTATTACATTTCGTAAAATAGAATCTTGATATTGCGGATAGAAATTGGTGGTATATTCACCATCGAGCCCAGCATTGTATGCATTATCACCTAATAAAATAAAACCATCTGCATGATTGGAACCAAAATAATTCATCATGCTGTTTCTTACGTTCACTTGGTTGGAAGAATTATTTCCCATATCACCAAAAATCATAAATCTGGAAAGGCGCTCCACACCTTTTATTGGCAATGTTTGAAAGAAATATTTAGTACCCGTTTTTAATGTTTGAACAGCAGGACTGGTATTACCTATAGAATAAAAATACTTCGTATCGTTTGTTAATCCAGTGATGGTGACATCATGTTCTGTAGTTACTGTATTATCTACCACACTAGAAGATAAAGTACCATCTACTAAGCCATAATTTACTACTGAATTAGAAGCCGCATTGGTGCGCCATCGAACATGCACTGAATTTTGTGTTGCCAAATTTAAATAAGGACCACGTGTTACGCTGACTGTACCAGCAATATTTGCTTTTAATTCCAGATCAAAACTGATATCAGAACTGGTAACATTTACCTGATGAATTTCAACTGCAATGGTATGATTGCCTGTTGGTAATTGAGCTAAGGTTAATGTGGTACTTACTGCTGCATTGTCGTTTGTAGTGTTTGCTAGTGTAAGATAACTCACTGCACCAGCAGCCATCCCAGACCGAAATACTTCTACACCGTCGATGTATACAATTGCACCATCATCTATAATCATGGAAAGCGTAAAATTGGAGAAGCTAGCGGTGTTTCCAATGGTAATATTTTTTCTGAAATACGTAGTAATGTATTTATTCGCAGCATTTCCTCCATAACCTAAAACAGTAGCTTCGTCACCATCGCCATAACCTAACTGAGCATTTCCACTTAACCAAGATGCATCATTAAATGCAGTAGCACTCCAAGCAGTGCCTTGATCAGTTCCATTGTCTAAATATTTCCAAGGTGCGCCAAAAGAAACAGTTGTTAATTCGTTGGCAACTATTTCTAAGTCAAAGGTTATATCGGAACTGGTATTTAAATTTTGATGAACTTCTGCTGCTATCGTATGGTTTCCAGTTGGTAATTGCGCTAAAGTTAAAGTAGTAGACTGAATAGTATTTCCATCATCAGCAGCTGCAGTTGCTAAGGTTAAATAATTAAAAGCACCAGTAGCAATGTTGTTTCTGTATACTTCAACACCATCAATATAAACAATGATGCCATCATCACGTTTGACATTTAATGTATAATCGAGGTAAGTAGCAGTGCTACCGATGGTGATGTTCTTGCGAAAGTATGTAGTAATGTATTTTGGTGAACAAGATGCAACAGGCACACAACCAGCACCTAGAATAGTGGTTTCATCACCATCACCATAACCTAATTGTCCGTTACCAGATAGCCAAGCTGCATCATTGAAACCAGTTGCAGTCCAAGCTGTACCTTGGTTGGAACCATCATCTAAATATTTCCATGATGAAGCAAAAGGAATTATGGTAACGTTTGAGAAAACGTTTGAAATGCAAAACAAGAAAAATAAGAAGTGTAAATTTTTATTCATGCTTTTAACACAATAAAATTACTAAATAAAACACAATTCCTAAAGAAATACTTAGTTAGTTTAGAACTTTTGGCATAAAAATTGTCTAAAAGACAGTACTTATGTGTTTTAATAAATTTAACAAACAAGAATCAAAAACATTTTATTACTTTTATACTCAATTAAATCTAAAACAATTATTACAATGAAAAAATTAAAGTCAATCCTTTTAGGTGCATGCGTTCTATTTTTTGCAGGAACAGTGAGTGCACAAAAAATTAAAGTAATTAGCGGTGATATTTCTGCTTTAAAAACAGAAACATCTCTAAACACAGAATTTACGTATGATGCTAACATTCAAGTTGGTAAAAAAACTGAAAAAACGTACGTAGCTGAAAAAAAATCTGAATTAAACAAAAAAGAAGCAGGTCGTGGTGATATGTGGGCACTTGCTTGGGTTAGTGATAGAAAAGCTAAATTTGAACCCAAATTCAATGAATTATTAGCTGACAATGGCTATACAGTTGAAACTTCAGCAAAATATACATTACTAGTTCACACTATTGCAATTGAACCAGGTTACAATGTTTATGTTTCAAGAAAAAATGCAGAAATTGATTTAGAAGTTTCTGTAGTTGAAACAGCTAACAAAAGTAATGTTGTTGCAAAAATATCTGTAATGAATGCACCAGGAAGAACATTTTGGGGCAACGATTTTGATGCAGGCGTTCGTATTCAAGAATGTTATGCAACTGCTGGAAAATACTTAGCAAAATATTTGAAAAAAGGAAAATAATAAATTCATTTCCAATTCAATAAAAAAAGGGAACAATTTACTTGTTCCCTTTTTTTATTGATATCTAATTCAGTTTAATTAAAGCTGAAATTGAAAATAAATTTACTAGTTTTACACTTCAAAAAAATAAATATAAATAATGAAAAAGATTTTAACTATTATTCTGATACTTCCGGCTTTTTTGTTTGCACAAACTGTAAAATTGACTTGGAGTCCTGAATTAGACATTAAAAAGAAAACCTATATTGATGATATTATACATACAGACAGCAGTGGTATTTATTATACTACGGTAGAAAGGCAAGGTGGTTTATACGGTGGAATGCGTGCGCCAAAATCCGAAAGCATAGAAAAAATTTCAACTAATTTTAATCCAATATTTTCAAAAGAAAATACAGCACTCGAAGAAGATTACATGCCAAACGGAATGTTTTTTGCCAAAACAAATTTTTTAAATTTCATGAGTTACTATACCAGGAAACAAGGTGGCACAAAATATTATGTAACTACAACAGATATGAATGGAAACGCCAGTCCAAATTCCAAAGAATATTTAAGCATTAATGAAGATAATTTTGCAAAAGTTGCGAACCTATCCATTGTTGCATCGTATGATAATTCTAATTTTTTAGTAGTTGCTGAGAGAGAAGCTTCCAGAAAAAACTTGAAAGAAGATGGTAAAATCAGCTTAACTGTTTTATCAAATACAGGTGATAAAATCTGGCAACGTTTTTTAAATATCAGCAATAAATTGGATGGACAAATAAATATTATTCAGGAACAAATTACACCTAACGGCACCGTCTATTTATTACTGAAAGAATATCTTACAGAAAAAAATAAAGAAACCATAAAAGATAATAATGGCAAAAAAGTGCCTGGCTACAAATATCGAATTATTCGCCTTTCTGAAAACGGTTCCAATACGAAAGATTTTGCTATCGACTTGGGAAAATTGTATATCAATTCTACTGATTTAAAAATCAATACACAATCCAATAATTTAGTTTGTTCTGGATTCTACAACGACCAAGACAATGAAGTTTTAAAAGGATTATTTTATTTTGAAATTGATGGAAGCGGAAACACCATCAAAAAAAATAATAAAGATTTTCCACAAGATTTTGTAGAAGAATTTAAGAAAAACAAAGGCACCAAAAAAGATAAAAAAAATAACGATGATGATGATTTAGGTTTAGCAAAAAGCTTTAGAATTGACAAGATATTCGCAAGAAAAGATGGTGGTGCTTATTTAGTTTCGGAATTTTATGAATTGGTAATTTCAACCAGTTATTCCAAATATGGAACTACTACTACTTATCATTATTTCAGCAATGATATTTTGGTTGTAGACGTTGACTCAGATGGTTCAATTGATTGGTTTAACAGAATACCTAAACGCCAACACGAAATTAATCAATACAAATATTCATCTTATATCAGCGCATTAATTGGCGACAAACTTGCAGTTGTTTTTAATGATAATCCTAGGAATTTAGAAATTGAAGATGATGAAAAATCAGCAGGTGTTTATGGCAGTTTCAAAAAAACAAACTGTATGATGTACCTAATAGATAAAACGAAAACAACGACTAAAAAGGAATTATTCAGAAACAACGAAATTGAAACAATATTATGTCCGATGAAAAGCAGAGTAGTAGATGAAAATACGATTATTTTATATGCTGAAAAAGGTAAAAACAATGATGTAAAATTAGGCAAATTAACTATTACACCTTAAATATAAAAACTAAGTAAATAAAAAGGGAACAATTCGTTGTTCCCTTTTTTTTATAAATAATTCTGCTTTACACAAAAAAATCAGGTGTTAATTCTACACCAGGTTTTACAGCATATTGTTCTAAATCTGTAATGCCTTCGCTGATTAAAACTTCATCATCCATAAAGAAATTACCTGTTGATGTTTTAGCGTCACGTTTTAAAATGTAATACGCTGCGTCACCCATTATTTCTGGCTTGCGTGAAGAATTCGCTACTGTTTCGCCACCTAATAAATTGACAACTGCAGCTGTAGCAATCGTCGTTCTTGGCCACAATGCATTTACACCAACTTTACCTTTATATTCACCAGCAAGACCAAGTACAACTAAACTCATTCCAAACTTAGCGATAGAATAACCAGTGTGTCCAGCAAACCATCTTTCAGTAATAGAAGTTAATGGTGGTGCTAACATTAATATTTGTGGATTTTCTGATTTCAACAAATAAGGCAAACATATTTTAGAACAAACAAAAGTTCCTCTCGTGTTAATGTCTTGCATTAAATCATAACGCTTCATTTCCAGTTGCGCAATCGGTGATAAATTAATTGCAGAAGCGTTGTTGATTAAAATATCAATGCCACCAAACGTATCCACTGCTTGCTTTACTGCAGCAGCTACTTCTTCTTCGTTTCTGATATCACATTTAATACCTAATCCTTTGCCACCGGCGTTGGTCATATCTTCAGCAGCGGTGTAAATAGTGCCACCGAGTTTTGGATTTTCTTCGGTGCTTTTTGCTGCGATGACGATGTTAGCACCTTCCTGCGCTAAGCGCAAACCTATTGCGTGACCAATACCACGCGTTCCACCTGAAATAAATACTGTTTTGTTTTTGAATGACATATACTAGATTTTGAATTGCAATATAGTAGTTTAATTAAACTTTTCCTTTGTAAATTAAATTATCTTCTTCAATAACTTAACTTTCAATTTACAATGCATGCATTGTAAATCAGTATATTTACTTCATAAAAAATTTAAAATGAAATATCCATTATAATATGTTTGCAGATAGCAATTACTTTTTTGGATATTCCATGTCACAACTAAAAAAACAAATAAATAAACAACATGAAAAAAGTAGTATTTATAGATGGTGTTCGTACACCTTTTTTGAAATCAGGTACAGATTATATGGATTTGATGTCCTATCAATTGGGTCAATTCGCTATTAAAGGTTTATTAGATAAAACAGGTATTGATGTAAATGAAATTGACCGAGTTATCTATGGCAATGTAATTTCTAATGTACGTACTGAAAACGTTGCGCGCGAAGCTGCTGTTACTGCAGGTATTCCTGTAAAAGCACCAGCTAATACAGTAAAACAAGCTTGTATTTCTGCAAATCAAGCCATGTGTAATGCTGTTGATTCTATTCAATTAGGAAGAGCTGATGTGATTATTTCTGGTGGAACAGAATGCACTTCTGATACACCAATTGGATACACCAAAGAAATGCGTAAAAAATTATTCGCAGCACAAAAATTAAGCTCACCGCTAGAATATGCGAAATTTGCAACAACTTTGCGTCCTGGTGATTTTTTACCAGACAGACCATCTGTTTCTGAGTTTATCACAGGAAGAACGATGGGACAAGATTGCGAAATCTTAGCACAAAAATTTGGTGTAACACGTGAAGAGCAAGATGAATTTGCAACTGCATCACATCAAAATGCTGCAAAAGCACAAGAAGCTGGCTTATTGAATGATATCGTATCAGTTCAATTACCACCAAACTTTACTGCAATTACAAAAGACAATGGTGTTCGAGGCGATTCAACGGTAGAAAAGATGGCAAAGCTAAAACCTGCTTTTGATAAATATGTCGGAACTATCACAGCAGCAAACGCATCGTTCTTAACCGATGGCGCAACAGCTGTTTTACTAACGTCAGAAGACAAAGCAAAAGAATTAGGTTTAACTCCAAAAGCAGAAATCGTTGATTATGCTTTCACTGGTGGCGATTTATATGAAGAATTATTATTAGGACCAGCTTATTCAATTGCAGCGGTTTTAAAACAAACTGGTTTAACCATTGCTGATATTGATGTATTCGAAATTCACGAAGCATTTGCTGGACAAGTTTTAGCCAACTTAAACGCATTAAAATCTGCTGAATGGTGTAAGAAGCAATTAGGTTTAGATACGCCAATTGGTCAAATTCCATTAAATAAAGTAAATACTTGGGGTGGCTCTTTAGCAATCGGTCATCCGTTCGGCGCAACTGGTGGTCGTTTAATTACTATGGCAGCAAATCGCTTACAAAAAGAAGGTGGTAAATATGCTTTATTGGCAGCTTGCGCAGCTGGTGCACACGGTCACGCAATGATTATTAAGAAATATTAATAGTAAAAAGTAATGAGTAATAAGTGATAAGAAATTCATTAAAATCACTCATAACTCTTCACTCACAACTTAAAACTCAACAACAATGGCAACTATAAAACAAGAAGATTTTTTTACCATAGAAAAGAATGCGAACGGTGTTTGCACTATCTGGATGGATCAAAAAGGTGAAAAGGTAAATACCATCAGTCCTACATTAATTTCATTATTTGAAGAAGTGTATGACGACTTAGATAAAGACGCATCTATCAAAGCTTTTGTATTAACCAGCAAGAAGAAAGATTTTATTGCTGGTGCAGATATTGAGATGTTCAAAAAGGTAGAAAAGAAAGGCGATTTCGAACCAATTACACGCAAAGGACAAGCAATTTTAAATAAAATTGCAGCATCAAAAAAACCAATCGTAGCAGCTATTCATGGAAATTGCCTAGGTGCTGGTTTAGAAATTGCATTGGCTTGTCATGCACGAATTGCAACGAATGATAAGTCAACAAAAATGGCATTGCCTGAAGTAAAATTGGGTTTGTTGCCTGGTGGTGGTGGCACACAACGTTTACCAAGATTAATTGGTTTACAAGCAGCTTTGGATATGATGTTGACTGGTAAAAACATGTTTCCATATCCAGGTTTAAAAGCAGGTTTGGTTGACAAAGTAGTGCATGTTTCCTCTTTACAAAATGCTGCGCAAAAAATGGCATTGGAATTAATTGCAACTCCAATTAAACATGAAAGAAACGAATTGAATTTAGACACTCTAAAAGCTGGTTTTCCTGCCATTCAGAAATCAATTATGGGTTTGGTGTTAGAAGCGCCTTTAGTAAATAAAATCGTTTTTGATCAAGCAAAAAAAATGGTGGATAAACAAGCGCATGGCAACTATCCAGCTCCTTATAGAATTTTAGAATGTGTAGAAATTGGCTGGAACCAAGGCATGGAAAAAGGTTTGGATGCAGAAGCGACTAAGTTCGAAGAACTCATCTTGTCTCCTGTTTCGCGTCAATTGATCAATATCTTTTTTGCGATGACCGATAAAAAGAAAAATCCGTACGGCGAAGACAAAGTGAAGCATGTACATCGTTTAGGTATGATTGGCGCAGGTTTCATGGGTGCGGGTATTGCTGAAGTTTCAATGGACGATGATATTCATGTATTGCTGAAAGACATTAATCAAGACATGATTAATTCTGCTTACAAAACCATCTACAACGATTACAATAAAAAAGTACAGAAAAAAGCACTTACAAAAATTGAGTTGGAAGAAAAAATGGCCTTGTTGCAAGGTTCTTTAAACTATGAAGATTTAGATAATCAGGAAATAATTATAGAAGCAGTTTTTGAAGATTTAAAAATCAAACAAGCTATTTTAAAAGATGTAGAAACGTATGCAAAACCAAATACTATTTTTGCGTCTAACACATCGGCATTGCCAATAAAAGCTATAGCTGCGAACGCGAAGAATCCTGAATTAGTGATTGGTATGCACTACTTCTCGCCTGTTCCGAAAATGCCTTTGCTAGAAATTATTAAAACGGATAAAACTGCAGATTGGGTTACCGCAACTTGTTTTGATGTTGGTGTTCGTCAAGGTAAAACTGTAATTGTGGTGAATGATGGACCTGGTTTTTATACCACGAGAATTTTAGCACCTTTAATGAATGAAGCTCAATTATTATTGGATGAAGGTGGTGATATTTTACAAATCGACAGAGAAATGAATTTGTTCGGTTTTCCTGTTGGACCAATTACCTTGGCTGATGAAGTTGGTATTGATGTGGGTGCGCATATTATGAGTGGTGAGTTAATGACAGAAATGCTAAAACTTCGTCCAGATTTTAAAGTAAGTAGAACCTTGTTAGAGATTTCAAATGCTGGTTACAAAGGCAGAAAAAATAAAAAAGGTTTTTATAAGTATGATGAAAATGGCAAAAAAGTTTCCGGACAAGTAGACAGCCAAATTTATTCATATTATGGTGGAAATTCACGTAAGAAATTCGATGCAACAGAAATACATCACCGTTGTGGATTTGCCATGTTGAATGAAGCAGCTTTATGTCTCGAAGAAGGCATTATTGAAAATCCTTTAGATGGTGATATTGGCGCAATCTTTGGTCTTGGCTTTCCACCATTCCGCGGTGGTCCATTCCGTTATACAGATACATTAGGCGCGCAACAAGTAGTAGATATTTTAATAGATTTAGAACAACGCTTTGGCGCACGTTTCAAACCTTCACAAATATTAGTAGACTATGCAAAAAGCGGTAAGAAGTTTTATGATAAATAGTGAAGAGTGATTTGTAATTAGTGATTAGATAAAATGCGTCTCGTTTAAAACGAGACGGCATTTTTTATTTTGCTGAATTTTTGAGTACAAACTTTCTATAGTAAGTTGTACAACGTGACGAAGTCTTATACATTTGCTATATATGATGACTACATTCAATCTAAGGTGCAGGCTTACATAGTTTTTATAGTTAGGCTAACTACAATAATGTTTAAAAAAAAACATTGCTTCATTTTTTAAACATCTAATATCTGATTTATTAGATATTTCAACTACTGGCAAATGATGAATTATTAATTCATTTTTATCGTCAAATTTAAAATGTAATTCCATAATATCTAAAGGAACTTGATGAGATTCTCTTTTGATATTCCGACTAAGACAATTATTATAATCTGAATCTATATAAACTATATAAAAAATTTCCATTTTAATCATTTGTTCAATAAGAACAAAACATTCATAATAATTTCTTCTAGAAAACTCTATTATTTGAAATTCACTTTTTTTATCATTAATCAATATTTTAGAAATCAATTCTTCCAAAGCAGTTGTATAAAGTTTTTCATTCAACACCTTAAATCCATTTTCAGATAGTTCTATTAGTCCTGTATGTTTTTTATTTTGAGCGTATCCATATAGTATACTCCAATCATTGTGAATTTCAAAATCCTTAGATTGTTTTTTTAAAATGTCTGTCAATATTTGAATAAATGTTGTTTTACCTGATCCAGGTCTACCAATTAAAAATAAATATTTAACCATTCTTTTTTAGTTGAGCTAATCCAATATAACATCCTAAAGAGTTTGCACGAGCTATAATTCCAATAAAAGTTGAAATCATAACAAAACCAGCAATTGAAAAAACCATAATTACAACTCTTGAATCAGTTTCATATAGTCTATAAATTAGTATATGGAATAGAAAAGTAACAATACAAGTTGAGGCCAAATATGTTAATGTTTGTCTTTGTTTTTCATCAACCTTTATACGACCTTTTAATTGACTATTACTATCTTCTGCAAGAAAATCTTCTCTAAATTTTCTTAAAGTTTTATAATTAGCAAATTTTGTAACTAATATATTATTTGCTGAATTTAAAACTATCTTATTAGATATTCTAAAAACTGGTAAAAATAGTTCGTATGAGATATTAGAAATTATTATGCCGATAATAGTTGATACCAAGAGTACCCAGGGAAAATTTTGAAAAAAAACTTGAAAATCTTTGACAGATAAAAGCATACAGAATGTCATTAATCCAAAGTACATACCTCCTAGAATTCCCCTTTCAGTTAATAATGAATAAGTCGATTTAATATTTTCTTCAATTTCTTTAGGTGACAACATAATTTAAAATTTAGATTATTTAATATTATAAAAAAAAATGTGCTAAACAATAGACTTTTTGTATAAAGCTTTGATTTTTAGATGTTAACCTCTACGTAAATCTTGCAGTTTATCGATATAAATTGTTTCCGTTTGACCATTAGAATGATTGCTAAATCTAAATGTTTCAAGGGATGAATTATATTCGTTCTCATAAATACCGGTAAAATATTCACCCTTGTCATTCATTAGGTATATTAATTCACCTTGTTTCAAATTCAGTGTAATAAAAATATGTAACATAGACTTTAATTTATTTTTTCAGTTCCAACACCTACCATAAATATACTTTTTTAAAATAGAATAACAAACTCTATTGTGTTTGTTTATCCACCGGCTCCGCAATTCCAACGAGTAGCTTAGATATAGCAGTTGTTTTCTTTGGAAACTTCTCTTTTTAGTTAGATGCCTCTTCCGAGCAGTTAGATGCTTCGTCCGTTCAGTTAGATAGTTC
>CALLKF010000035.1 GCA_938008535.1 uncultured Saprospirales bacterium
AAGAACCATAACTTCTGTAATTAATTCCAAAATTTTGATATTCAGATGGCTTGGCAAATCCTAATGAAAACGGAATATCTACATTTAAAACCAAATCTTTTTTTCCATGTTTTGGATGTATGGGTGCTGCTTCTAATTGTGCTAATGTTTCTTTACGAATATGCAAATTTTTTCCACCAATTGCAAATTCATTATACACTTGTGCTATAGAACGAGCATTGCCAAAACCATGTGCGGAACCATTTGGAATTTCGACAAATTTTGGATTATTAAAATTATTTAAATTCAACGCATGCGGTGGATTTAATAACGATTTATAGAAGTATGAAAATGGATTTAAAATACCTTTAAAGATACTTGCAAAATCTGTATTTTCATTTCTTCTAAATGCTTCTTGTGGTAAGAATGGAATTAATTGTGCTACTTTATGCTTTGGAAAATCCTTCGGTAATCCAATATGAAAATCAATATTCAAGGCATCTGCAATTTCATCTTTAAAAAATCGATGCAATGGTTTTTTCAATGGATCTACGCGTTTGCAAATCTCATTTTGGTACATGGCAATCGTCCAAGCATGATATCCTTTTTTATCACCTGGATTCCAATAGGGTTTTTGTTTTGCTAAACTTGTCGATAATAATTCTTCATTCAACAATACTTCATGAGTAAGCTTCTTATCGTTGGTAAATAAACCAGCTTGATGCGCTAGTAATTGTCTGATGGTAATATTCTCTTTTCCATTAAACGAAAATTCTTTCCAGTAAGTAGCCACTTTTTCATCATAATCAATCAAACCTTTGGAATGCAATAATGCAAACGCTAAAGATGATAAACCTTTTGTAGTAGAAAAAACTATTGAGACTGTATCTTCTTCCCAATATTGTTTTTTATTTTTGTCTCGAAAACCACCCCAAAGGTCAACCACTTTTTCACCTTTATAATACACACAACAAGAAGCTCCAACTTCTTTTCGTTTTTCAAAATTTTCTTCAAAAACAGTTTTTACTTTTTCAAAGCCATCTTTAACATTTCCAGAAATAGGTACTTGCATTGCATTTTTTTTGAATGGAAAAGATACACCTTTCTTTCAACTTTTAATAATACCTTAATCAAAATAGAAATTACAAAGCATTTTAATTCTTTAACTTGTCCATTCAATTATTTTTAGATGGCAACAACATTATTTGAGAAAGTTTGGAATGCACATGTAGTTCAGTCAATTGAGAATGGCCCGCAAGTAGTTTATATCGACAAGCATTTTATTCACGAAGTAACCACACCACAAGCATTTGCTGGTTTAGACAAACGTGGTATCAAAGTGTTGCGTCCAAAACAAACCATTGCAACAGCAGACCATAATGTACCAACTAAAAATCAATTATTGCCAATTAAAGAAGCTTTGTCTAGAAAACAAGTAGATACCTTAATTGAAAATTGCAAGAACCATGATATAGAATTATATGGCTTGGGTCATCCGTTTCAAGGTATTGTGCATGTAATTGGCCCAGAACTTGGCATCACACAGCCAGGCTTAACTATAGTTTGTGGCGATTCGCATACTTCAACACATGGTGCATTTGGTGCTATTGCCTTTGGCATTGGTACGTCAGAAGTTGAACAAGTATTGGCAACACAATGCATTCTACAAACCAAACCTAAAAAAATGCGCATCAATGTAGATGGTGTTTTAGGAAAAGGTGTAACTGCAAAAGATATCATCCTATACATTATTTCAAAAATTTCTACCAGTGGTGGCACTGGTTATTTTGTTGAATATGCTGGCTCTGCTATTCGTAGTTTAAGCATGGAAGCACGCATGACGATTTGCAATATGAGTATAGAAATGGGTGCGCGCGGTGGCATCATTGCGCCTGATGAAATAACGTTTGAATATTTGCGAGATCGAAAATTTTCACCACAAAATTTTGAAGAAGTAGTGGAAAAATGGATGCAATTAAAAACGGATGACGATGCTGTTTTTGATATGGAATATAATTTTGATGCAGCAGATATTGAACCTATGATTACTTACGGTACCAACCCTGCAATGGGTATTAGAATTTCTGATACAATTCCAAATTTAAATGATGCTGGATTGGAAAAAGCACTACAATACATGGATTTCCAAAAAGGACAATCATTAATTGGAAAAGAGATTGATTATGTTTTTTTAGGAAGTTGCACCAACTCACGCATGGGAGACTTTCGTCAATTTTGTTCTTTAATAAAAGGAAAACAAAAAGCAGAAAACGTAACCGTTTGGATTGTTCCAGGTAGCAAACAAATAGAACAACAAGCTATTGCAGAAGGTTTAGATAAAATATTATCAGATGCAGGAATGGAATTGCGAGAACCAGGTTGTTCGGCTTGTTTAGGTATGAATGAAGATAAAATTCCTGCTGGAAAATATTGCATCTCTACATCGAACAGAAATTTTGAAGGAAGACAAGGACAAGGCGCACGAACATTATTGGCAAGTCCGTTGATGGCAGCAGCAGCAGCAATTACTGGCAAAATAACTGATGTTAGAACTTTAATTTAAAATAGTAATACCACAGAGTTGCACGGAGTTTTCACAGAGTTCTCCGTGATATGTTCATGTAACTCTGTGAAATAAAAAAATAAAAATGGAAAAATTCACCACTATACAAACTGCCTCAGTTCCATTAAATATGGAAGATGTGGACACGGATCAAATTATACCTGCACGCTTTTTGAAAGCAACTACGCGCGAAGGTTTTGGTGATAATTTATTTCGTGATTGGCGATATAATAACGACAATTCTTTGAAAGAAGATTTCGTTTTAAACAATCCAACATACAGTGGAAAAATTTTAGTAGTTGGCAAAAACTTTGGCTGTGGTTCATCGCGCGAGCATGCAGCTTGGGCAATTCACGATTATGGCTTTAAGGTTGTGGTTTCGAGTTTTTTTGCAGATATTTTCAAGAATAATGCATTGAACAATGGCTTGTTGCCTGTTGTTGTTTCGCCAGCATTTTCTCAAAAACTATTTGCTGAAATAGAAAAAAATCCATCAACAGAAATAAAAGTAGATTTAGAAAATCAAATAATAGAAATTACTTCAACACACCAAAAAGAAAGTTTCGATATCAATCCATACAAAAAAACCTGTATGATTAATGGCTACGATGATATTGATTTTTTATTGAGCTTGAAAGATAACGTAGAAGCTTTTGAGAATCAATATCAAAAAGAATTCTGAGTAATTACACAGGGAAATCTGAGAAAACATCGTGCATCCACTGTGATACAAAAATCACTTGTCAGTAATTGGAATTGGACAATAGTCAATTGTTTTTTCTATTTTTACAAAGATGTTACTTGAATTAAATCTTCAGCCAACAAAAAAAATCTATTTCATTTCAGATTTGCATTTGGGTGCGCCAAATTATGAAGCAAGTTTAGTTCGTGAGCAAAAAATTATTCGTTTTTTAGAATCCGTAGAAAAGGATGCACAAGCTATTTTTTTAGTTGGTGATACGTTTGATTTTTGGTTCGAATACAAACATGTTGTACCAAAATATTTCATTCGTTTTTTATCCAAATTAATTCAACTGAAAGAAAAAGGAATTGACATTTTTATTTTTAGTGGAAATCATGATTTATGGATAAATGATTATTTGAAAAAAGAAGTTGGCGCACATGTTTTTCATGAAAAAATAGAACTCCAATTGATTTCAGCTAATAGCACAAAAATTATCTTAGTAGCACACGGTGACGGACTTGGACCTGGCGATAAAAAATATAAATTTTTAAAAAAAATTTTCACCAATCCAATTTGCCAATGGTTGTTTCGCTGGCTTCATCCAGATATTGGAATGAAAATTGCACAGTTGTGGTCAAGACATTCTTTCACAGATCCAAGTATTGAAGTATTTCATGGTGAAGACAGAGAATGGTTAATTCAATATTGCAAAAGGAAACTGACTGAAAAACACTACGATTATTTTGTAATGGGTCATCGTCATTTACCAATGAATATTGATTTAAACGAAAAAAGTGCGTATATTAACTTAGGTGATTGGATTGTGAATTACAATTACTCCGAATTCGATGGAGAAGAAATGAAGCTAATAAAATTTGATGAAAAATAGTCAATGGTCAATAGTCAATAGTCAATGGTTCCTGAAAAATATCTTTTCAAAACTATTGATAACCGTGGTCTTTGGACTGTGGAATGTGAATGCTATTGCAAAAATTCCTGAATTTGTTTCCATAATTAAAGAAAAATCTTTAGCAGTATTCATTAACACCAACGATGAAGTCTTTTTGATACAAAAAGGATTAATTAAAAAGTATAATAATGTTGGAATATTACTGCAAACCTATGGAAATAAATTCATTGACGATGAAACAAAAATGATTAACATCAATGGCTTTCGATGTATTTTATTTTCACCGTCTTATGGCAAAATTATACAACTAGATAATCGGCTAAATGAAATCGATGTAATTAACGTTTTTGATTTTACAAACCTAAATGTTACTTGCGTTGGCAGTTCTTATAACAATGAATATTTCTGGCTTTGGGACGCCGCAACGCAGAAGTTAGAAAAACTCGACAAGAACAAAAAAATTGTGTTTGAAAGTAATTCTATTTCGGCTTTGTTAGGCAAATCCATCAATCCAAAATACATACAAGAACAAGGAATTTTGTTGTATTTATCAGATGAAGAAAATGGTATTTATATTTTTGATAACCAAGGAAATTACATCAAAACTATTCCAATTTTAGGTGTAAAAGCGGTAAAGGTAATTGATGATAAAATTTACTATGTAAAAGAAAATTCATTTTATAGTTACGATAAACTTTTATTTCAGGAAACAAAATATACCGAAAGTCCTAACCTAAGCAACCAGCAAATTGGCACTGCCAGAATTTGCGGAATCAATGCAGATGGTTTTGTAGAAATTTGGCAATTTTAGTATTAAGCAATCCTTTTTAACTTTTTATTGACGCATACAATTTGTCTCTACACTTTCACTTTCACCATCACTTTCACTTTACCTCAATCTATCCATACTTTTCACTAAATTTTCATCAGCTTTTATGGAACTGTAAGCCAAAATATTGAACAGTAAAATAAATATTGGCAAAATTGCACCAACGCCAAAAGTATAATTTTGGATACCCATATATTTAAACAAACCAAACAGAAATAAGCCAATCAACACTACAGAAAGCACTATATCTATCAGCACCACTTTCATTTGTGTAATTCTGTTATTAAATAAAAAAATGGCTGCAAAAGCAAACATAGCGACTACAATTGCGCCAATCATAATTGGAATATCATTTTTGATCAGCCAAATTTCAGTGACATTTTCAGGTGTTTTAATTTGTCCAACAGGAACAAAAATATAAACGACACAGGCAATAATGACTAATAGCAAATAAACTGATTGAATTCGTTGTATCATATAAAGTATTAAGTTGTAAGCAATAACTGATAAGACAAAAGTAACAGAAAAAATTAAAACGTTCACTTAATTTATCTAATTTTACTTTCGACTTACAACTTAATACTTATTACTATTTCATGCGCTATTTTCTCGAACTTTCTTACAATGGAAAAAATTATGCTGGTTGGCAACGACAAGATAATGCAGTTTCTGTGCAAGCAATTTTAGAAGAAGATTTATCAAAAATTATTAATACTAAAATAGAAATTGTTGGTTGTGGCAGAACCGATGCTGGTGTACATGCCAAACAATATTTTGCGCATGTTGATATTGAAAAAGAACTTCCTGAAAATTTTCTCTATCGCGTCAATAACATGTTGCCAGATGACATTGCGATTCATCAGATTTTTGATGTAAATCCAGATTTACATGCTCGTTTTGATGCTATGCAACGCACCTATAAATATTTTATTCATTTTGAAAAAGATCCTTTTTTAGCAGAACAAAGTTTTTTACTAAAGAACAAACAAATTGACATTGAAAAAATTAATCAATGTTTGCTGCAATTAATTGGCGAACATGATTTTTATTGTTTTGAAAAAAAAGGTAGCGACAATAAAACTTCTATTTGCACATTAAACCATGCAATTTTTGAACAAAACGAAAACGGATTGGTTTTCACTATTACAGCCAACCGATTTTTACGCAACATGGTTCGCAGAATCACAGCTGCATCTTTAATGCTTGGATTGAATCAACTTTCAGAAGAAGAAATAATACAAGCAGTTTTAGAAAGAAAAGAACTGCAAGTAAAAATGGCAGTGCCTGCAAAAGGTTTATTTCTGTGGAAAATTGAGTATGATTATTAACTAAACTTTTCTAAAGTTTTAAATCAATAGAAAAGATTTTTACATTATGAAAAAGGAACAAAAACAAAAAAAAGATACCGATTGGAATACACTTAAACGTATTTTAAAACTGGCATTGCCTTTTAAATCACTTTTTTATTTATCATTTGCATTAGGTATTTTAGTTTCCATCGTCACGCCGTTGCGTCCATATTTAATTCAAATCACCGTCGATAAAAACATAGTTCAGCAAAACGGAAAAGGGCTCGAATTCATGGCGTTTGTTTTATTGCTTTCATTAATTGTAGAGTTTTTAGTGAAATATTTATTCGGTTTGCACTCTACCAAACTTGGACAAACCATCATGCTCGATTTGCGTACCAAACTCTTCAATCATGTACAAACCATGCGTTTACAATTCTTTGATAAAACACCGGTTGGCATCATCACCACTCGAACCATTAACGACATCGAAGCTATCAATAATATTTTTTCAGAAGGCATCATCAACATCGTTGCCGATGTCTTAACGTTAATAATTGTTATTAGTTTCATGCTTTTTATCAATTGGAAACTCGCATTAGTTTGCTTAACTACTTTTCCAATTATCATTTATGCAACTTATGTTTTCAAAGAAAAAGTACGTTTGTCATTCAACGATGTTCGCGAAAAAGTTGCACAACTTAACGCGTTTGTACAAGAGCATATTTCAGGTATGCGTATTGTGCAAATTTTTAATGCACAAGAAAAAGAATACAAAAAATTTGAGAAACTCAATCACGAACATTTTATTGCCAACGACAAATCCGTGTTGTATTATTCAATATTCTTTCCAACCGTTGAAGTTATTTTGGCATTGGCAATTTCCTTGTTGGTATGGTATGGCGCCACGCAAGTCATGAACAATGTAGCAACCGTTGGTATTTTTACTTCGTTCATTTTATATCTGAATATGGCATTTCGTCCTTTGCGAATGTTGGCTGACAAATTCAATACGCTGCAAATGGGTATCATTGCATCAGAACGTGTTTTTAAATTATTAGACACCAATGATAAAATTGAAGACAACGGACATCTTGCACCAAAAAAAATAAATGGCGACATCGAATTTAAAAATGTGTCGTTTGCTTACAATCTGGATAATTTTGTTTTGAAAAATATTTCTTTTAATGTAGAAGCAGGCAAAACATTAGCAATTGTAGGTGCTACAGGTTCAGGTAAATCATCAACCATAAACATTTTAAATCGATTTTATGAAATCAATAAAGGCGAAATTTTAATCGATAACATCAACGCAAAAGAATATAGTTTAACTGCATTGCGTTCTTATATTGGAACAGTTTTACAGGATGTCTTTTTATTTTCCGGTTCTGTTTATGAAAACATTTCGTTAAAAAATCCGAACATCACAAAAGCACAGGTAATAGAAGCAAGCAAGCTCGTTGGTGCACATAATTTCATTATGGAATTGCCAAATAACTACGATTACAATGTCATGGAACGTGGTGCTACCTTATCGGTTGGTCAACGACAACTCATTGCTTTTATTCGTGTATTGGTATATGATCCGCAAATTTTAATCTTAGATGAAGCTACATCTTCTGTTGATACTGAATCAGAAATTTTAATTCAAAACGCGATTCAAAAATTAGTTAGCGGTAGAACATCTATCGTTATAGCGCATCGACTTTCTACCGTACAAAATGCTGATAAAATTATGGTGTTAGACAAAGGCGAAATTAAAGAAATCGGCACACACGACGAATTAATTCAAAAAGAAAATGGTTATTACAAAAGACTCTATGAAATGCAATTCCAAACAGTAGAGCTTGCTTAACATCTGTATTGTATTGACATAAATCATTTTTTCATTTTATATTTTAAATCAATGTTATTTAAAATAACTAATAGTAGATCTGACTTCATTTTTAATCAAATATCGTTAAATTAGCCATTCGCAAAAAACAATACTAGTTTACACACAACTATAAATTGAAACTAAGAAATGAATGCTGATTTACATGCAAACTATATTGCACCAGATACTAAATATTTCAAAACAAAACAAGACTTTGACAAAGCTGTAAGTAAAGATTTTGTTGCTCATGCAAATCAAACATTAATTAGTGGTAAAAAATTTTTGGTTGGTTTATCACACGGACAATCGCCAGCTGGTGCTTATCAATTAATCGTTCAATATTTTTCTAAAATAAAAAATAAAAAAAATATCTATTTCACATTTGTAAATTCTCCATTAAAAACACAAGAAAACTTAACAGATGTTTTTACAGCTAGTCAGTTTTTAAAAAAATTAGTGCGTGAAGGTTTAATAACAAAGGAACAAGTACTTGGAAGAAATATTCATCAAGAAATTTTAGATGAAGATGCTGTTGAATTCAATAATGAAATAAATAATTTTCTTAAAGAAAATAAAAAAACAGGTTTCGATTATGTTTTCTTAGCAACCAATTCAAAAGGAAGAATTGCAGGTATTGAACGTAACTCTAAAGCATTCGATTCTACAGATATTGCAACTATTGTAACTATAAATAAAGAAAGAGAATTAACGCTAACACCTTCTTTTTTAATGCAATCAAAACGCATTGCATTTTTGGCTACCAAATCAGAAAAACGTAGGCCTTTAGCTTGGCTGTACAGTACCACTGGAAAAGAAAATGAGAGTCCGAGCTTTTTGCGTTATATAAATAACGTAAAGGAACGTATGGCTGTTTTTATTGATGATAAAGCGCTCACTTGGCCTGAATTGGAATTGAAAAGAGAAACACAGTATGGCGTAAGTAATATCAGATTAGATTTAGCTAATGCATACAAACCAACGGCCAAAGAAAAACTACCAGTCGTTTTATTAATTCATGGTTTTTTGGGTTTAAATTCATTTGATGGATTATTAACAACCATTCCATCAACTAAATACTTAGCTGCAGCTATGCATTATGGTTCTATACCAAATGATTTGCCAATTGATGATTACTCAAAACATGTAGCAAAAAATATTGATGCTGTGATTGGTTTCTTCGGAAACAATGGCCATCCTGTTTATATTTTTGACCATTCGATGGGAAATATTTATTTTTTAATGATGGATAAGAACATTGATGATTATCCTAATTTCAAAAAATATTTAAAGGGCAGAATTGGTGCCAATCCATTTTTTGGCGAAGAGGCAAAACATGCTTTGTTAGGATTTCTAGATAATGTAATAATTCCGTCGATGTCATTTACAGGCAATTTGGTTGAAAAATCTGTCATGCTTACTGCAAGAAGAATTATTCCATTAGATTCAAAATATGGTGTTCGAAAACGTGGTATTAATTTATCAGAAGGACTAATAACTAAAAAAGAATCTGAGAAAAGCATAATTTGGAAAGCAATGAAAGAAAGAATTGTTTTTTTAATGACCAACATGGATTCTTTACCACATCTAAATAGAATTCCTATAGAGCGTGCCCTAAACAAAGTACCTCCAAAAATCTTTGCTATTCAATCGCATTCTGCTTTGCAGGAATCTATGGCTTTTGACAAACAAGTCGGATTAGTAAATATGTCAAAATACAAAATTCCTATTTTAATATTAAAAAGCGAACGAGATGGTGTGGCAAAGTTTGTTCCGCGATTATATCAAGGCAAAGACATTGAGGTTATAGACATTACACATCCAAACGAAAAAGATTTATTTAGAGAGCATTTGTATCACATGGTTAATCCACAATACACTGCAAAAATTATTGATGAATTTATTGTAAATGCGGAAAAAAATAAGAATTAAGATTTTATGGAAAACAGTTTTATAGATGAAACAGAGAATAAAAGAATGAATGAATATATGGAACTGGATAATCTCACTTTGCGAACGCATACAGAAAAATCAGGAGATATTCTTGATTTGGAATTACTTGAAAAAAGCAGAGAAGATGCAAAAAAAACAAATTGTTTTTTTGAAGAACGCGTTTCTGATAAACTTGCAGCTTATGCAACAATAATAGAGAAACAAGAGGGCACATGGTTTGTGCTAATGTTTAATACTCATCCTTCATTTAGAAATTCAAAGATTCTATTATTATTGTTCAAAAAAATACTTAAACGCATATATCAATCCAATGGAAAATGTTTGCAAAGTAATGTATATAAGCAAAATGAATTATCAGTTAAGTTCCATGAGAAATTAGGTTTTAAGTTAACCAAAGAAAATGATAAAGGAATAGAATTCACACTAGATTTAACAAATCCTGCAACAAATAAGTGGTATGTAATGTTAAACTAATAAATACTTAATCTGCTCAGTAGTATTAAAAAGAAGAAAACTGTTTTACAATTCTTATTTTTGCATAACAAATGAAATTCACCGAACAACAAATATTACTCGCACTTTCTAAAGTTGAAGATCCAGACTTTAAGAAAGATTTAGTGACGTTGAACATGATAAAAGATTTATCTTTTACAGATGATGAAATTAAATTCACCATTGAACTCACTACACCAGCTTGTCCTCTTAAAGAACAACTCGAAAACGATTGCAGAAATGCTATTGCTCAGCTAATTTCAAATGAAGTAAAAGTATCTATTGATTTTACTTCTCGTGTTACCACATTACGCGATATTAAATCAGATATTTTACCAACTGTAAAAAATATCATCACGGTTTCTTCAGGAAAAGGTGGTGTTGGAAAATCAACCGTTGCTGTAAATTTAGCATTAGCATTATTACGCACTGGTGCAAAAGTTGGTTTAATTGATGCTGACATTTATGGACCATCTATTCCAACTATGTTAGGTTTGCAAAGTGCACGACCAACCATTCAAAAAGTAGATGATAAAAATAAAATCGTTCCAGTAGATTATTTAGGCATGCAAGTAATGTCTATTGGTTTTTTAATTCAAGATAAACAACCAGTAGCTTGGCGCGGTCCGATGGCAACATCAGCTCTACGACAAATTATTACAGATGTACTTTGGGACGAACTAGATTATTTAGTATTAGATTTACCACCAGGCACTGGCGACATACATTTAACATTAGCTTCTTTAGTACCTGTTACAGGAGCTATAATTGTTACCACACCACAAGAAGTTGCTTTGGCTGATGCACGCAAAGCCATCGCATTTTACCAGCTAGAATCAATTAATATTAGAACATTAGGTGTTATTGAAAACATGTCATATTTCACACCACCAGAATTGCCAGACAAGAAATATTATATTTTTGGAAAAGGTGGTGGACGTTTATTGGCACAACAATTTGATGTGCCTTTTTTAGGTGAATTGCCAATAGAACAAGATGTTCGTGAAGGTGGTGACTTAGGCAAACCAATTGCATTACAAACTGCAACATCTGCAGCAAAAGCATTTGAATTATTAGCACAAAATGTGGCTCAACAAATTGCTATCCTAAATTCAAAAAACTCAATTGATGAAGTAAATTCGTAACTTTATACAAATGACAGAAACTATAGATAAAATAGATTTAAAAGAAAGAGTGGAAACTGCGTTGAATAATATTCGACCATTTTTACAATCGGATGGAGGTGATATTGAATTAATTGAAATTACTGATGATTTAATTGCAAAGGTAAAATTAGTAGGTGCTTGCGAATCTTGCAAGATGAGCGCATCAACTATGAAGTCTGGTGTGGAAAGCACGATTAAGAATTTTGTACCAGAAATTAAAGAAGTAGAAGCAGTATAGAAAGTTTGCAAACTGTAAAAATCAAAAATTAATAAAAGAATTGCATACTAATTAATTGACAACTGCAACCATGACACGCAATCAACTTATACAACAAATCAAAAGAAAGAAATCGTATTTATGTGTTGGATTAGATACAGATATTTCTAAAATCCCAGCACATCTTTTAAAATATAAAAATCCAATTTTAGAGTTTAATAAACAAATTATCGATGCTACGCACGATGTATGTGTTGCGTATAAACCAAACATTGCTTTCTATGAAATGTATGGTGCAAAAGGTTGGGAAACTTTAGAGAAAACCGTTAATCATATTCCTGAAAACCTTTTTAAAATAGCAGATGCCAAACGTGGCGACATTGGCAACACATCGAACATGTATGCAAAAGCATTTTTAGAAAACATGAATTTCGATTCGATTACGATTGCTCCGTATATGGGTGAAGATTCTATCAAACCGTTTTTAGAATTTAAAAACAAATGGGTTATTATTTTGGGTTTAACTTCCAACAAAGGTGCTCAAGATTTTCAATTTTTAAGAACGAATAAAAAACCATTATACCAACATGTAATTGAAAAATGCATGCAATATGGAACACCTGAAAATATGATGTTTGTGATTGGTGCCACGCGTGAAGAAAACTTTGAAGACATCAGAAAGTTTTGTCCAGACCATTTTTTCTTAGTGCCTGGTGTTGGCGCACAAGGTGGCGACTTACAAAAATTATCTAAGTTTGGAATGAACAAAGATTGCGGCCTGTTAGTGAATGCAACACGTAGTATTATCTACGCTTCCAACGGAAAAGATTTTGCAGAAAAAGCACGCGAAGAAGCAATACGCATGCAAAAAGACATGGCGATACTTTTAAAAGAAAACAAAAAATAATTTATTTGCTACTTTTCGTTCTTTGCGTGAAATAAAAACAGCAACATGCAATTATCCAACCATGAAAATGAATATTACAATCGCCAACTTATCTTAGATAATTTTGGATTAGATGCTCAATTAAAATTAAAACAAGCGCGTGTTTTAGTGATTGGTGCTGGTGGTTTAGGTTGTCCTGTTTTACAATATTTATCGGCTGCTGGCATTGGAAATATTGGCATTTTGGATGGCGATGTTGTTTCTATTTCTAATTTACATCGACAAATTTTATTTTCTATAAATGATATTGGCAAGAAAAAAGCAATCGTTGCAAAAGAGAAACTAACTGCACAAAATCCAAACATTTCAATTGAAAGTTTTGCAGAAAACATTACAATAAACAATGTAATTGAACTCGTTCAGCAATATGATATTATTGCTGATTGTACAGATAATTTTGCTGCACGATATTTAATTAATGACGCTTGCGTACTTACAAAAAAACCTTTTGTTAGTGCTGCTATTTTAAAATTTGAAGGTCAGCTTTCTGTTTTTAATCATCAAACTAAATTAAACTACAGAGATATTTTTCCTGAACCACCAACTGAAGTACAGAACTGCGCAGAAGCTGGTGTTATTGGAGTTCTGTGCGGAATTATTGGAAGCATGCAAGCCAACGAAATCATAAAAATGATTACAAACATTGGCGAAACTATAGAAGGCAAATTAGTTTGTTATGATGCGTTGACTAATAATATGCAGTCATTTAAAATAAAATCATCTAGCATCGAAATAAAAAAACTGCTAGACAATTATGATTTTATATGTGAAACAAAATCTTCTCAATTAAGAGAAATTTCTGTTCAGGAATTAAAAAATAAAATCGACAATAAAGAAGATTTTCAATTGATTGATGTACGAGATCAACAGGAATTTGATTTCGTAAATATCAATGGTGAATTGATTCCATTGAATTCAATTTTAGAAAATCAGCATAAAATATCTAAAACAAAACAAGTTATTATCCATTGCAAAAGTGGTGCTCGCAGCGCAAAAGCCATTGAGCTTTTACAACAAAATGGTTTTCGTAATTTGTATAATTTAAAAGGTGGAATTATTTCGTATGCAAAAGAAATTGACAATAAACTTTCATTGTATTAATTATCTTTACAAAAATAAAAAAAATGGCATTACCAAACGTTTACGACAAAGCTGTTGCACAAGATTTAATCAACAGAATAAACAAACTAACATCAGAAACGCAACCACTTTGGGGCAAGATGAATGCATCACAAGTGATGGCGCATTGCTGCATTACTTATGAATATATTTTTGATGAACGCAACGACAAACCGAATTTTTTTATGAAATTTATTCTAAAAGCATTTGTAAAAAGCAAAGTAGTTAGCGAAGAACCTTATGCAAAAGATTCGCCAACTGGACCCGCTTTTATTATTGCTGATAATAAAGATTTCGAGAAAGAAAAAACGCGTTTGATTAATTACATCAATAAAGTTGCAGAAAAAGGTGAATCATTTTTTGTAAATAAAGAATCAAATTCATTTGGTGTATTGAATACTACAGAATGGAA
>CALLKF010000036.1 GCA_938008535.1 uncultured Saprospirales bacterium
AGACGTGTGCTCTTCCGATCTCAATGACTACTCTACAAAATCCTTATTTGGCAATAGAAGATATTTTTGATTTAAACTCAATTATTCCAAAGGAACCATATTGGAAAAGAATTAAAATTCTTGGAAAGTATCGTGATATTCTTATAGTAAATCACCACCTTTCACATGCAGCAACATATTTACTTTCCGAATTTGAAGATGCTATTATCATTACCTGTGATGGTGGCGGAGATTATAATGAGCGTTTCAATCATAGTGAATGTTTCGCTGCTTTTCTTGGTGATGGAATCTCAATCAAAAGAATTCAGAGTATTAATCTTGACAATACTGTAAGTGCCAAATTTTACGGAGCATGTTCCTTCTTTGTTTATGGTCAGATACAAAAAGAAGGTAAGATGATGGCACTTGCATCATATGGTATTCCTAATCCAATTATGTATGATAAACTTAAGTCCTCTTTACATCATTTAGGAACTCTTGCATACTCGGAGAGTGTTCAAATTTTGAAATCGTTATTCCCCGAAATTCACACTAATGGTGTTTTTGTTTTGGATAAGGATTTAACTTCATTTGTTGCTTCTGCTCAGAAATTATTCACTGACAGTAGGATAAGAAATATTGCTCAAATTATTCAAGCTAATGAAACGAAAACTAAAAACTTAGTTATGGCAGGTGGAGCTTGTCTTAATTTAGACTCCAATACTGAAATTCAAAAGAACTTTTCAGAAATGAATCACTTTATTGCACCTTGTTGTGATGATACTGGACAATCGGTAGGAGCTATTTGTATTTTAATCTGTGAAATACTAAGAAAGCGACCATTAGTGAACCTACCATATTTAGGAATAGGAAAAAGTGACATAGAATATGACAGTGATGCAATAAATGGTGCACTAAATATTCTATTGAATGATGGTATAGTAATTATACACAATGGAAAATCAGAGATTGGTCCAAGAGCATTAGGAAACAGGTCATTTATTGCTCGTCCTGACAAAATTGAAGTCAAAAAGAAACTCAGTGAAAAAATAAAACAAAGAGAAAATTATCGTCCTATAGCTCCTGTTGTACTTCAGGAAAAAGTTTATGATTATTTTGTAGGAAATAAATCATCTCCTTTTATGCTTTACAAGTATGAAGTAAAACCAGAAGTAATAATAAAGATTGAAGGTGCAGTTCACAGCGATGGTAGCGCTAGAGTTCAAACAGTAAGTAGGGATGCCAACCCATACTTGTATGATTTAATTGAAGCATTTGGAAATCAAACAGGCATTTACATGCTACTAAACACCTCTTTGAATTTGAAAGGTAATCCCATATCAAATACTATTGAGGACAGTCTAGAAATTTATTCAAAGATTGAAACTCCAAAGTGTTTAGTGTTCGATGGGAATTTGATAAAAATAAATAATAATTATTAAATATGAAGATAGCCGCTTTGATGATTGTTAGAGATGAAGAAACATATATTGAGTGGAACATTAGATACCACTTAAATTTAGGATTTGATTATATCTTTATTGCCAATCATTGCTCTAACGACAGAACTAAAATAATTCTTCAAAAATTATCAGACAATAAAAATGTAATTGTTTTTGAGGAATCTGATTCGGTCTTTGACCATGGTAGAATTGCAAATAAGTTGCTTCAATCTGTTCTTAAGGATTACGAAGTTGATTGGTTCTTTTTAATTGATGCAGATGAATTTTTAGGTATTCAATCTAATGTCCATTTGTTCATTGAAAATCTTGAAAAACGAAAAATCATTTATGCTAGTATTGGTTGGGCAAATGCAATCTTTCAAGATAGCTCGATACAGTCAAATCCAATTGACACTTCAACATTTTATTACCCTTTTCCTGAAAGAAGTTGGCAGCACGAAGGACATTTTAGAAAGTCAATAGCAAAAAATCATGACAACATTGAAATAGTTGTTGGTGGTCATTACTTCAAATCAGAAAATAACGCTGACTTTTTTGAATTAACTGGTGGTAGCCCAGTTAAATTACTTTATTTCGAAGCAAAATATTTTCACTTTGAAAATAGGAACAATGCTTATAATCTTTTCAAAAAATGGGAACGACTTGCACTAAATGAAAATGATTCTACTTCTAGTGAAAATGCTCCTTGGCTGGAAAGAATTCAAATCATAAGAAAGTATGTAAAACAATATGAAAACAATATTGAAGCAATTGAACAACTATGGTTCAAGGAAGCAAGAACACTTTGGGGAACAAAAATTACATCTGAAAAAATATTCTTTGACTCATCACTAAGTGAATGGAGTAAACTATAAATGTTGAATAAATGAATAAAATTTGTTTAATACGTTCAGGACATCTTGGTGATGTAATTATGACAGAACCCATAGGACGATTCTTCAATTCTCAATATGATGAAGTATATCTAGCAACTGATTTTATTCAGGCAAAACTCCTCATTGGAAATTCTTTTACCGACTTCATCAAGTTCAGTGAACTTGAAAATTGCAATATTAAATTTGATAAAAAGATAATCCTAAACTATGAACTCAGTCCTAATAGTGATTACATTGAAGGTTACGCAAACTCTGCAAATGTAATTTTAGATGATAAAATACCTAAAGTAAATTCTGACTGGAAAAACATCATTGAAGAAGATTATGTTCTGATTGCTCCTTATACAAGTCATTGGGTTTCTGCAATGAGAAATTGGGGTGAGAGAAATTTTATACATTTAAAAAACAGAATTGAAGAAGAATATAAAATTCGTGTAGTGGTTTTAAATAAAAAATATTCCTTTACAGAAATGCTCTCACTCATCAGACACTGCAAAATGTTAATTGGGAATGATTCCGCTCCTGGCATAATTGCACAGTGTTTTAATATAAACTCTGCAATTATTTTTGGAGCAACTCATCCGAAACTTGTTTTTTTCAATCAAAACTCCAAAGGAATATTTAGTGATATTGATTGTATAGGATGCAGACATATTTCAAGACATACAGAAATAGAGTGTGGAAGCCCAATTTGTCTAAGCGAACTCACAATTGAAACTGTATTTAATTATATTAATCCAACTCTTAAAACTATACTGCACAATGAAAGAATGTGATTTAAAAATTTTTCTAAAGAAATACGAAGGGTCTTTTGTAGACTTCTTTCGCTTCGCTGGAAATTATGGTGATTCAATAATTTGGCATGGAACAATGATTTTGCTCGCTGAACTTAATATTCAGATTAACAATGTTGATATTGGAGCAAAAAAGAAGAATGATATTCTCTTAATTGATGGGGGTGGAAACTTGGTTGACTATTATGATGATGTAAGAAATTTTCTTAAAAAAAAACATACACATTATAAAGAGATTGTTCTTTTGCCTCATACAATTTTTGGTGATAAGCAAATTGAAATTTTATCCAAACTGCAAAATAACACAACTATTTTTTGCAGAGAAAGAGAAAGTAAGAAATTTGTTGACTTACATGCAAAACAATGTGACGTATTTCTGTGGCATGATTGTGCCTTTTATAACTCTTTCAAAAACTCAAAAAAAGGAATTGGAACTCTTAATGCTTTCCGTTCTGACTGTGAATCAATTTTGAAGTTTAAACCTGAATCAAATATTGATATTTCATACAATGGATATGCAACTAAACCGCTTAATGAATTTTTAGAAACAATAGATAACTTTGAACAAATAAACACAGATAGACTTCATGTTGCAATCACATCTATGTTGTTAGGAAAAAAAGTCAATCTAT
Source organism: uncultured Saprospirales bacterium (assembly GCA_938008535.1). Lineage (GTDB taxonomy): Bacteria > Bacteroidota > Bacteroidia > Chitinophagales > JADIYW01 > JADJSS01. The sequence continues at coordinate 3,744 of CALLKF010000036.1, forward strand.
ACCCTAACTCATATTTCAAAAATAAAGCTGTATTTGAATACTCATTGAATAAGTTCTCAAACATCAATTTTGTAAATCAAGAAATACTATAGAATGAAAATAAGTTATAAATATATCTCAGAGATATTTCAAAACGCTTTAAATCAAAACTCTGTCAAGATTGAAGATAAGAATAAAATTGGTCAATTGTTATTTTGTTGTTTTGAGATTAACAAAACTCTTTGGAATCTTGAAGATATTTCACGAATGCATCATTTAGGATTTGAAAGTATTGCTAAAGCTAAAATGGAAATTGATTTATATAATCAGAAACGAAACGATACAATTAACCAAATTGATTTATTCCTTGATGAACATTTAGGAAACGTTACTTTACAATCTTTAGATAAATTCTATTCTGAAAGCCCTGGGATGATAATTGACAGAATGGTTATTATCTTTATACGGCATCATTCTATTAAGCAATTAATTGACCTTATTAAGGATAAAGAATTGAAGGAAGAGTATATTGTGAAGAAAAACCAGCTCGCTCAGAACTTAAATGAGTTAGGTATCTTTTTAGACTCTTATTTTGGCAAAATCTCAAATAGAGAAGCTTTTTTCAATATATATAAACCGCTGAAAATTTACAATGACGATAGAATAAAAATTTATATTAAAATCCTAACTAATGGACAAAATTAATCTATAATTAGCTTTGTGATAGTATCAAGTTACTTTGGAATAGGCTATAATCTAAGTATGAAGTATATCCAAGATATCAGAAGTATTAAACCCTACCTCTTTTAAATGTTCAGTCTGTTGTTCAGATAATGCAGGGTGTGCCTCACCTTTAATATAACCATAAGTATTTAAAGGCGGTTTTTTATTATAATTATCCTTAAATGTAGCAAGTTCATCTAATGTATATAATACTTTAACTATGGTTATATTATTACCAAATATTTTATGAGCTTCAGAACTAGGAATAAAGTTCATTCCAATTGCTTTTCCTCGGATTAAGGCTAAATGATATATGTATTCAATAGAAAATTTAGTGTTATTTGCAATTCTTTTCTGTAGTTCAATTTCAATTTGAGTTTTTTGAATGGAACCATCTGGTGCAGCTTGATATAAGATACTCAAAGCCTCTAATGTAAGTTCAGTCATAGTAATTGTATATACTCAAATATAATTTTAATTTTAGATTTATTATAATAATTCTATTCTCCAAAATGAATAATCTACCGTGAGGAATTCAAGTGATGAAAACAATATATAATGGGTAAAAACCTATTATCTAATTGATAAATACAGATTTATAATAGTAACAAGCCACTTTTCGAACCCGTGTGCGCCCACAGAGAAAAATCTCGACTTTATGTCGAGATTTTTTATTTTATACTATTGAATTAATTCTTTTTTTCGAAATAATAGAATCTAAAAAAATTATCTATTTTTTATAATCATTTTAACTTGCAACAAAATTGCATTTGAATAAATTTTAGATTATATTTGCAATTATGTTGCAGAAGATATTTTTCATTTTCATCTTGTCATTTACACTTAATGCAGTTTCCCAAAATTGCACTTTAAAAATAAGTGGCAACATTATTGACGAACATGACAAATCTAATTTAGATTATGCAAATGTTTATATTCAAGAATTAGAAATTGGAACAGCAGCTGATTCAAATGGATACTACGAATTCAACAATATTTGTCCAGGAAAATACTCGTTTATTATAGATCATATTGGCTGTACTTCTGATACTGTTATAGTAAATGTAACAAAATCAATTACAAAAAATTTCTTTTTAGAACATCATGCTGAAGAGCTAAATGAAATAATAACTACAACTTCTAGAATAGAAAAAGAATCCGTACAAAGTACCACTACCATTGATAATAAAACACTTACTAAATTAGAAGGAAAAGATTTAGGAAATATACTTTCTACTATTGCAGGTGTCAATCAGTTAAAAACAGGTACAACCATAAGTAAACCAATTATCCATGGTTTATATGGCGATCGCATTTCAATAGTAAATAACGATGTTAAACTAGAAACACAAGATTGGGGCTCGGAACATGCACCAGAAATTGATCCGTTCGCATCGAATCAGATTAGAGTAGTAAAAGGTGTAGGTAGTTTAGAATACGGTACCGACGCAATGGGTGGCTTGGTTTTAATGGATCCACCTCAATTACAAAAAAATAAACATCTTTCAGCAGCTATAAGTTTAATTGGCCAAACGAATGGACGCAGTATTACTTCTTCTGCAAAAATTGAACAAGGTTTTAAAAGTGGCGTTGCATATTTTATTCAAGGTACTTATAAACGTTTAGGCGACCAACAAACACCGAATTATAATTTAACGAACACTGCGTTGCAAGAAGGCAATTTTTCTGCTGGTTTTGGTGTATTGAAAAAAACTTGGGAAATCAATACTTATTATTCCATGTTTAATCAGCAGCTTGCTATTTTAAAAAGCTCGCATATCGGAAACTTAACAGATCTTAAAAATGCCATCGCAAGCGATACACCTTTAATTGTAAAACCATTTACCTACAAATTTGAAAATCCACAACAAAAAACACAACATCATTTAGGAAAAATAAACATTGTACATTATTTCAAAAATCAAAGTAAGCTAGATATTATCTATTCTCTTCAATTTAATAACAGAAAAGAATTTGATATTCGTCGCGGTGGACGCTCTGAAATTCCTGCATTAGATTTAAAACTGTTATCAAACAATATATTGTCTACCTACAAATGGTTCAAGCAGTTTACAAAAAAAGAAGTTCGTTTAGACGGCAACGCTGGTATTAATTTTTTAGCTAAACACAATGCAAACAATCCTGAAACTGGCATTCGTCCATTGATTCCAGATTATTACCAATATAGTATTGGTGTTTTTAATATGGAAAAAATATCTGTTAAAAATTTTATTGTTGAAGTTGGTGCAAGATATGATTATACTCGTTTTCTAGCTTTTAAATATGACAAACAAAACAACTTGGATAAACCAAAGTTCAATTTTCATACATATGCACTTGCTGCTGGTGCAAGCTGGAAAGACAATAAAGAAAACATTCAACTACAAACCAATATTTCCTATAGTTCAAGATTTCCAAATGCCAGCGAATTATTCAGTGAAGGATTGCATCATGGTATTGCTGCTTTAGAATTTGGTAATCAATTTTTAAAACCAGAAAAAGGTGTAAAATGGACATCGACAGTTATGGGAAAATTCAGAAATTATTTTCAAACTGAAGCGACATTCTATATCACCAAAATAAACGACTATATTTATTTAGCACCATTGCCAGAGCCAGTATTAACAATACGCGGTGCATTTCCTGCATTTCAATATTACCAAACCAATGCTCGTTTAATTGGCTTCGATATTACGTCGAAGTTTAAATTATTTTCGTTCTTTTCTGTTGATTTACGATCTAGTATTGTTCGAGGAAAAAATCTTTCTGCAAAAGATAATTTGATCTATATGCCTTCAGACAGAATTTCAACGTATTTCGATGCACATTATTCATTTAAAAAAATAAAAAATGTGCATCTAGGTTTAAATGTACAACATGTATTTAAACAAAAAAATACACCAACTCAAATCATCGATTACAAAGCTACACCGAATGCATACACAACACTTGATGTTGATGCTGGTTTCGAATATGTTGCAAATGAAAAAAATAAAATTGGTTTTTCTGTTAGCGCAGAAAATATTTCAAATGCAGTTTATCGCGATTACTTAAATCGTTTTAGATATTATGCAGATGAACTTGGTTGGAATTTAACATTCAGATTAAAATATTCATTTCTCTAATTAAAATCATTTTTTTAACTAATTAATTTAAATTATTATGACAAAAAAAATCTTATTAGCAAGTACATTAGCAGCCATTCTATTTATGGTAAGTTGTAAAAAAGAACCAGCAGCACCAATAAATGAATCAGAACTTATTACAACATTAAGACTTACACTTACAGATTCTGCTACACCAGCAAATGTTTATACTTTTATTTTTAAAGATATTGATGGTGAAGGTGGTGCAAATCCTACGATTGACAGTGTAAAAATTCCTGTCGGAAAAACGTATTTAGCGTCTTTATTAATATTGGATGAAAGAGATGAATCAGCTGTTGACACAATTAACAATGAAATTGAAGAAGAAAGTGCTGACCATCAATTTTTCTATCAATCTACTCCAACAGATGTTATTTCAAACTTCAACTATTTATCATTTGATGATAATGGAAAACCACTTGGAACTGAATTTAAATTGAAAGCAAAAGCTACAGTTAGCAACGGAATCTTGCGTGTTACACTTCGTCACGAACCTAATAAATCTGCTGCTGGTGTTGCTGATGGAAACATTACTAACGCAGCTGGTGAAACAGACATCGAAGTAGAATTTCCTGTTCGATTATACTAATTTAAACTAATTAGTATTTCTTCATTTTTGTGCCATCCTTTTTACGACGAAGGATGGCATTTTTTTTATTCTCTCTAAATTATTTATGCTATTTAAAAGATTTGTTAAAAATCAAAATATCATTGCTTTTGGTGAGTAAAATAATTAACTTTACTAAACAAAACACAACTAAAATGAAAAAATTATTTTTTGTATTAATCACAGTTACTGTTGGTTTTACAGCATGTAAAAAATCACAAACGTTAGCACCAACTGCACCAGAAGCTAGTTTTAGCACAAATGTAACTATTGGACATAATCCTTCAGAAAAAGATGTAATCCAATTAACAAACACATCAACAGATAACAGCACCTACTTTTGGGACTTTGGAAATGGAACTACTTCTACCGAAAAAAATCCGACTACAACCTACTTTGTACACGGAAACTATCCAATTAAACTGTCAGTTACAAATAGTGAAGGTTTAACAACAACTATCACTCAAACAATAACTATTCTTTGCCGTTTCAAAAATGGAGATCATACATCTGTTGAAATCCTTTAACTAAAAATAAAGCTATAATGCTTAAAGATTCACGAATTTGGTGAATCTTTTTTTTTATTATGAAATAAACTTAAAATAGTGTAATATTTCTTAATTACTTTATACTAATTTTGCAACAAAATTATTTAATAAAAATGAACAATAAAAAATTATGGATTCCGATATTCTTAATTGGAATTTCAACCAGTATTTTTGGTGAAACCAAAACAACAGCAACAAAACCTGTTGCAAAAGATGTTTTAGATAAATCGCTTTTCAGCAAAAGCATAAAACCAAGCGATGACTTCTTTGACTACATCAACGCTGATTGGATTAAGAAAAATCCAATTGCACCAGACAAAATTTCTTGGGGCATGTTTGATGTTTTACAAGAAAAAAGCAGATCAGCAATTAAAAAAATATTGACAACTGCTGCGGCAACTACTGCGGCAAAAGGTTCGAACAAGCAAATCCTTGGCGATTTCTATAAAAGTGCCATGGATACTACTTATATCAATAAAGTAGGTATCAGTGCTGTTGATAGTTGGTTGAAAGAAATCCAAAACATCAAAACGAATGCAGATTTTTATACGTTTATTTCTAAAAGCGGATTGCGCGATTTAACTACGCCAATTGGTTATTATGTAGATGTGGATCCAAAAAATACAACACGTTATATTTTACAAATTGGTCAAGGTGGTTTGGGTTTACCGGACAGAGATTTTTATTTCCGTACAGATGAGAAATCTAAAAAAACATTAGAAGAATATAAAAAATACGTTACAAAATTGTTTGAGTTGTCAAAATTTGACAAATCTATTTCTGCTTCTCAACAAATGGAAAATGTATTAGAAGTAGAAAAAGCAATAGCAACAGTTTCATCATCACGCGTAGAATTGCGCGATCCGGAAGCGAACTACAACTTATATACAATCGAAAAATTAAAAACTGATTTTAGTGGTATTGATTGGAATGCTTTCTTAAAACCAATGAATATTGAACCAAAAGAAATTAAAAAATCTCAGAAAATTGAGAAATCTGCTGCCTCACCAAAAGAAAATTTAGAGCAAAAAGAAGAAACTCCAAAACA
>CALLKF010000037.1 GCA_938008535.1 uncultured Saprospirales bacterium
GCTTCCTGCAGCGCATCAGTTTTTTTTGCATCGGCTTCCGCGATTTTCCACCTGCGTTCCATGTGATCAGTATTTCCTGTCGGTAGTATAACGAACCAGTTCTTCCAGCGCCGAACGGGCAGGGCTTTCGGGGAAGAGGTGTAAGATAGCGAGCGCCTGGTCGCAGTAATTGTTCATTTTCTCCGCGGCATATGCGATTCCCCCCGATTTATTGACCGTGTCTATCACATACCTGATTTTTTCCGGGTCCTTGTTTTCATTTTTCATGATGTAGACCAGTTGCCTTCTTGTTTTCGGATCGGTCGTGTTGAGTGTATGTATCAGGGGAAGTGTAAGTTTCTTTTCCCGGATGTCGTTCCCGGTTGGCTTACCCACATTGGCGGAGCCGTAATCGAAGAGATCGTCTTTTATCTGGAAGGCGATACCTACTTTTTCGCCGAAGGACTTCATTTGTCCGGTTATCGACGCATCACCACAGGTACTTTGCGCTCCTGCGGCGCAGGCCGAAGAAAGCAGGGATGCTGTTTTTCCCCTGATGATATCGAAATAAACGGATTCGTCGAAGTTGAGTTTGCGGGTTTTCTGAATCTGGAGCAATTCCCCCTCGCTCATTTGTTTGACGGCTTCGGAAAGAATATGCAATTGCTCGAATTCGTTGTTACCGGTGGCCAGTAACAAACCTTTGGAAAGCAGGTAATCCCCCACCAGTACGGCGATTTTCTTATTCCAGAGGGCGTTGATCGAGAAGAAACCCCTGCGCATCGGCGAATCATCCACCACATCATCGTGAACCAGTGTGGCTGTGTGCAATAGTTCTACCAGGGCAGCGGCTCTGTAGGTGCTTTCATTGATGGGACCATGTAATTTTGCGCTCAGCAGTACAAACATGGGGCGAAGTTGTTTGCCTTTTCGTTTGATGATGTACTTCATGATCGTGTCCAGCAGGGGTGTTTCGCTACGGACAGCCTCGGCAAATCTCTTTTCAAAGATCTTTAATTCGTCTCCTATGATGTCGTTGATGAACTGCATATAAAATTCCGGCAATTTACCACAGCCCCGGGGCCTGTCAAAGTAAAACATTGGCTTTTACGTGGATTGCAGTTAAAAACAGTGTTTTTTCGTGAAAAAAATGATAGTTTTGTGCAACGAAACCCGAACTGGTTGTGTCTTGCCCCGAAAAAAGTTCAAGCGGGAAAAATTTTAACTTAACCTAAATAACTTATTAAAAAGTTTGATTATTAGGCAGCAATTGATATTTTTGCTGAAAATTAATCCGTACAAATTAATTAAAAACATTAATTATTAAAATATTTAAAAAAACAAATCATGGCTAAGGAGAAATTTGTAAAAGATAAGCCGCACGTAAACGTAGGAACAATCGGTCACGTTGACCACGGTAAAACTACTTTGACAGCAGCAATTACGTATGTATTGTCAAAAAGAGGTTTAGCAGAAAAGAAAGATTATGATTCAATCGATGCTGCACCAGAAGAAAAAGAAAGAGGTATTACAATTAATACTGCTCACGTAGAATACCAAACAGATACTAGACACTATGCACACGTTGACTGCCCTGGTCACGCCGATTATATCAAAAATATGATCACTGGTGCTGCTCAAATGGATGGAGCAATTTTAGTAGTTGCTTCTACTGACGGTCCGATGCCGCAAACTAAAGAACATATCCTTTTGGCTGCACAAGTTGGTGTGCCTAAAATGGTTGTATTTATGAATAAAGTTGATTTAGTTGACGATCCAGAATTATTAGAATTAGTAGAAATGGATATACGTGAAGAATTAACTCGTCGTGGTTTTGATGGTGATAATACACCAATCATCCAAGGTTCTGCAATTAAAGCATTACAAGATGATCCAGAAGGTACTGCACAAATTGAAGCTTTAATGAAAGCTGTTGATGAATGGGTTCCATTACCTGCACGTCCAATTGACCAACCATTCTTATTACCAGTAGAAGATGTATTCTCTATTACAGGTCGTGGTACAGTTGCTACAGGTCGTATCGAAAGAGGTGTTGTAAAAACAGGTGAGCCAGTTGAAATAGTTGGGTTACAAGAAAAATCAATGACTTCAACTTGTACAGGTGTTGAGATGTTCCGTAAAATCTTAGACATCGGTGAAGCTGGTGAAAACGTAGGTATCTTATTACGTGGTATTGAAAAAACTGATATTAAACGTGGTATGGTAATATGCAAACCAGGTTCTGTAACGCCACATACTGAATTCAAATGTGAGGTTTATATCTTATCGAAGGATGAAGGTGGACGTCATACACCATTCTTCAACAAATATCGTCCTCAGTTCTACTTGAGAACGACAGACGTTACAGGTGAGATTGAATTACCTTCTGGTGTAGAAATGGTTATGCCAGGCGATAACGTAACATTAACTGTAAAATTAATTTACCCAGTTGCGTTAGAAAAAGGTTTGAAATTTGCTATCCGTGAAGGTGGTAGAACAGTAGGTGCTGGTCAAGTAACTGAAATTTTAAAATAATTATAAACCGTCATTAGTCATTAGTCATTTTTTTAAAGTGAGTGACTAATGGCTTCTTAGACGGGCGTAGTTCAAGGGTAGAATGTCGGTCTCCAAAACCGCTGATGGGAGTTCGAATCTCTCCGCCCGTGCAAAAAAATGGAAAATGGATAATATTAAATCATATCTTCAATCATCTTACGAAGAATTGACTACGAAAGTGACGTGGCCAACTTGGAAAGATTTACAGGCAAATGCAGCTATTGTTGCAGTTGCTGCTTTTATAATTGCACTAATAATTGGCTTAATGGATATGATTTCTAACGTAATTTTTAGCGATATTATCTACAAATTGACTAATCCATAAATTAACCTGTTCAATATATACAAATGTCAGACGAAAAAAAATGGTACGTATTAAGGGTAATTAGCGGCAAGGAAAAAAAACTACGCGATATCATCGAGAAAGAAATTCGTCTTTCTGGTTGGTCTGAAATTATTCCGCAGGTAATTGTACCTACTGAAAAAGTATATAAACTAAAAGGTGGTAAAAAAGTAATTCACGAAAAGAACTTTTTTCCTGGTTATTTGATGATGGAAGCAGTAGCAGCTAAATTTAATGGTGATATTGTTCTGCATATTCAAAATATGACCAACGTAATAAGTTTTATTGAAAGAAATAAACCTATCCCTTTAAAAAAAGCAGAAGTAAATAGAATCTTAGGAAAAGTAGATGAACAGGAAGAAGTTGGTGGCACAACAAGCGAACCATTCTTGGTGGGTGAAGATGTGAAAATAACAGACGGACCATTCAATGATTTCACTGGAACTATTGAAGAAATAATGGAAGACAAGAAAAAATTACGCGTAGTCGTAAAAATATTTGGAAGAAAAACTCCTGTGGAGTTAAATTTTATGCAAGTAGAAAAACAATAAGAAATGGCAAAGGAAATCGAAACGTTTATAAAGTTACAAGTAAAAGGCGGACAAGCAAATCCAGCTCCACCAATCGGACCAGCTTTAGGTTCTAAAGGTGTGAACATCATGGAGTTTTGCAAACAGTTCAACGCTGCAACTCAAGATAAACAAGGTAAAATTTTACCGTGTGTAATTACGGTTTTTAAAGATAAATCGTTCACGTTCGTCATCAAGACGCCACCTGCTTCCGCTTTATTGCTGGAATATTCTAAAGCCAAAGCTGGCTCTAAAATTCCAAATCGTAATAAGGTAGGGTCTGTGTCTTGGGATCAAGTGAAAGAAATTGCAGAAATTAAAATGCCAGATTTAAACTGTTTTACAGTAAAATCAGCTATGACAATGGTGGCAGGAACTGCAAGAAGTATGGGAATCACTGTTACGGGTGACGCACCATTCCAAGCTTAAGCAATTAAGCTGAGAGAGTTTCACTCATTTTGAAACGCTATTATCTCATTAAAAACTAACAAAAATGAAAGTTGTTAAAAAAAGAAAAGCCGTTGACGGCAAAATTGAAAAAGGAAAGCTTTATTCTCTAGAACAAGCAACAGCATTAGTTAAAGAAATCAACACAACTAAATTCGACGCATCAGTTGATGTACATGTTCGTTTAGGTGTGGATCCGCGTAAACCTGACCAAGCTCTTCGTGGCACGGTTAGCTTACCTCACGGAACTGGTAAAACAAAAACAGTGTTGGTGTTATGTTCTGCTGAAAAAGAAAAAGAAGCTAAAGATGCAGGTGCTGACTATGCTGGCTTAGACGAATATTTAGAAAAAATTGCAGGTGGTTGGACAGATATCGACGTGATTATCTCTACACCAAGTGTAATGCCTAAGTTAGGTCGTTTAGGTAAGATATTAGGTCCACGCAACTTAATGCCAAATCCAAAATCAGGTACAGTTACTGAAAATGTAGCTGATGCAGTAAAAGAAGTAAAAAAAGGAAAAATTGCTTTCAAAATCGACAAGTTTGGAATTATCCATACTTCAGTTGGTCGCATATCATTCAATCCAACACAATTGTACGATAATGCAAAAGAAATGGTTAGCACTTTAGCTCGTTTGAAACCATCTTCCGCAAAAGGAATTTATTTCAAAAGTATCTTCTTAGCTACAACAATGAGTCCTTCTATAGAAGTAGACGTTAAAAGCATTCCTGGTATTTAATAATTAGTTTGTAAAAGGCAAAAAAATGACTAAAACAGAAAAACAGGCAAGCATTGTTAGCTTAACAGATAAATTCGCTAATTCTAATTTTTTCTACTTTACTGATACTTCAGGTTTAACTGTAGAGAAAATTAATCAATTGAGAAGAATTTGTTTTGAAAAAGGCATTCAATTGCAAGTTGCCAAAAACACGTTAATTAAGAAAGCACTAGTTGCTGGTGGAAAATTTTCTGATGACTTAGATCCAGTTTTAAGTGGACCTACAGCTATCATGTTTACAGAAACTGGTAATTTACCTGCTAGAGTAATTAAACAATTCCACAAAAGTGATACTAAACCGGCTTTAAAAGGTGCTTATATTGATTCTGCTGTTTACATAGGAGAAAATCAATTAGAAGCACTAATCAACGTTAAATCTAAAGAAGAATTAATCGGCGACTTAATCGGTTTATTACAATCACCAGCTAAAAATGTAATCTCTGCTTTAAAATCTAGTGGAGGTAAATTAGCAGGAATCGTTAAAACATTACAAGAAAGATAAAAATAATATTAATAACTTTAAAATTTTTAAACAATGGCTGATATTAAAGCATTTGCAGAGCAATTAGTAAACTTAACAGTAAAAGAAGTTAATGAACTAGCTGACATTTTAAAATCTGAATACGGAATCGAACCAGCAGCTGCTGCAGTTGCGGTTGCTGCTGCACCTGGCGCTGGCGCTGGTGCTGCTGTTGAAGAAAAAACATCTTTTGATGTAATCTTGAAAGACGGTGGCGCTCAAAAATTAGGCGTAGTAAAAGTGGTGAAAGAAATCACTGGTCTTGGCTTAAAAGAAGCTAAAGATTTAGTGGATGGTGCACCAAAACCAATCAAAGAAGGCGTTTCTAAAGACGAAGCTGAGTCAATCAAAGCTAAGTTAGAAGAAGCTGGAGCTGGTGTTGAATTGAAATAATCAATTCAAAATCAAATAGTTAAAGTGTCCGATAGCTTCTTTTTGCTATCGAGACACTTTTTAGTGTTTTTACTAATTTTAATTTTCTTTGGATGTCAAAAAAAACTGATAAAACTACAGGGTTAACTTCAAACGGACGAATTAATTTCTCCAAAATAACCCAACCTTACGAATATCCTAATTTATTAGATATTCAGGTGAAATCTTTCCAAGAATTCTTACAATTGGAAACAACACCAGACAAACGTTCGAAAGAAGGTTTGTGGAAAGTGTTTGCAGAAAATTTTCCAATCTCTGATGCAAGAAATATATTCTTGTTAGAATTTTTGGATTACTATGTTGATCCGCCAAGATACACCGTTGATGAATGTATTGAACGTGGTTTAACGTATAGCGTACCATTAAAAGCAAAATTGCGCTTATCATGTAATGATGAAGAGCATATAGATTTTCAAACCATCGTACAAGATGTGTTTTTAGGAAATCTTCCGTACATGACGGATAAAGGAACCTTTATTATTAATGGTTCTGAGCGTGTAATTGTTTCTCAGTTACATCGTTCACCAGGTGTTTTCTTTGGTATGAGTTATCATCCAAATGGAACTAAAATATTCTCTGCAAGAGTAATTCCTTTTAAAGGTGCTTGGATGGAATTTGCTACTGATATCAACAATGTCATGTATGCATACATCGATCGTAAAAAGAAATTTCCAGTAACAACTTTATTACGTGCAATCGGTTTCGATTCTGATAAAGATATCTTGAAATTATTCGGACTTTCTGATGAAATAGAAGTAAATAAAAAATCACTCGAAAAACATATCGGCAGACGTTTAGCTGCACGTGTTCTAAAATCATGGATGGAAGATTTCGTGGATGAAGATACAGGTGAAGTGGTTTCTATTGAACGTAACGAAGTAATTTTAGAGCGTGATATTTACTTAGATGAAGATAACATCAAACAGATTTTAGATACTGGTGTTAAAACTATCATCTTACAAAAAGAAACTACAGAAGAAGATTATTCTATCATATTTAATACGTTGCAAAAAGATACTTCAAACTCAGAAATTGAAGCGCTCCAACATATCTATCGTCAGTTACGTGGTTCAGATCCACCAGATGATGACACAGCTCGTGGTATTATCGAGAAATTATTCTTCTCTGATAAACGTTACGATTTAGGTTTAGTTGGTAGATATAAAATCAATAAGAAATTATCGTTAGATATCGATCCTAAAAACATGGTATTGAACAAAGAAGATATTGTTTCTATCGTAAAATACTTAATTAAATTAGTAAACCAAAAAGCAGAGATTGATGATATCGATCACTTGAGCAACCGTCGTGTAAAAACAGTTGGCGAACAATTATTCGCACAATTCGGTGTTGGTTTAGCACGTATGGCACGTACTATTCGTGAGCGTATGAACGTTCGTGATAATGAAGTATTTACGCCAATCGATTTAATTAATGCAAGAACTTTATCTTCAGTAATTAATTCATTCTTCGGAACTTCACAATTATCTCAATTCTTAGATCAAACAAATCCATTATCAGAAATTACGCACAAACGTCGTATTTCTGCGCTTGGACCAGGTGGTCTTTCTCGTGAAAGAGCAGGTTTCGAGGTGCGTGACGTTCACTATTCACACTATGGTCGTTTATGTACAATTGAAACACCAGAAGGACCAAATATTGGTTTGATTTCTACTCTTTGCGTTCATGCAAAAGTAAATGAAATGGGTTTCATCGAAACACCTTATCGTAAAGTGTCTAAAGGAAAAGTGGATTCTAAAGTTGAGTATTTAACAGCTGAAGAAGAAGACGAAAGAACCATAGCGCAATCAAATGTTATTTTGGATGATAAAGGTGGATTCACTGATAAAAAAGTGAAATGCCGTTTCCAAGGTGATTTCCCTATTTTAGATACTGACAGCGATGAAATGCAAAATGTTCAGAATATGGACGTTGCACCAAATCAAATTGTTGGTGTGTCTGCATCATTAATTCCATTCTTAGAAAACGATGATGCGAACCGTGCATTGATGGGCTCAAACATGCAACGTCAAGCTGTTCCGTTAATGCGTTGCGAAGCACCAATTGTTGGCACAGGTATTGAATCACGTGTGGCACAAGATTCTAACGTTTTAATTAATGCAGAACGTTCTGGTGTTGTTGAATATGTTGATGCAACAGAAATTCGTGTTCGTTTTGATAGAACTGAAAATGAAAAATTAGTAAGTTTTGACGATGATGTGAAAGTATATAAATTAACAAAATTTGCGCGTACCAATCAGGCAACTTGTATCAACTTGCGTCCAATTGTACGCAAAGGCGAGAAAGTTGTGAAAGGTCAGATTTTATGTGAAGGTTATGCTACACAAAACGGCGAATTAGCTCTTGGTAAAAACTTATTGGTTGCATTCATGCCTTGGAAAGGTTTCAACTTTGAAGATGCAATTGTAATTAACGAAAGAGTTGTTCGCGATGATATTTTCACGTCTATCCATATTGAAGAATATGAAATGGATGTGCGTGATACTAAATTAGGTGAAGAAGAATTAACGAACGATATTCCAAACGTAAGTGAAGATGCTACTCGTAATTTAGATGAAAATGGTATCATTCGTGTAGGTGCAAAAATTAAAGAAGGTGATATTTTAATTGGAAAAATTACACCAAAAGGTGAAACAGATCCAACACCTGAAGAAAAATTATTGCGTGCTATCTTTGGTGATAAAGCAGGCGATGTAAAAGATGCTTCATTTAAAGCACCACCATCAACAGAAGGTATTATCGTTAGTACAAAATTATTCCAAAAAGCTAAAAAAGATAAAAACTCTAAAGTTCGCGAAAAAGCAGAATTAGAGCGTGCAGAAAAAATTCACTTACAAAACTTAGAAGATATTAAACGAGTTTTGGTAGAGAAATTATTACAATTAGTTGGCGGAAAAACAACATCTGGTATCAAAAACATTTTCGGTGAAGAAGCAGTTCCAAAAGGAACAAAATTCTCTGAAAAATTATTAGGTGGTTTAAATTACCAAAACTTAGATACAGCTGAATGGACGAAAGAAGAAGAAACGAATGAATTGATCAAACGATTAATTCACAACTTCAACATTCGTTTCAACGAAGAAAAAGGTCGTTTCTTGCGTGATAAATATGCAATTACTGTAGGTGATGAGTTGCCATCAGGCGTACTGAAATTAGCGAAAGTGTACATTGCACAAAAACGTAAATTAAGAGTAGGTGATAAGATGGCTGGTCGTCATGGAAATAAAGGTATCGTATCTAAAATTGTTCGTGCAGAAGATATGCCATTCTTAGAAGACGGAACACCAGTTGACGTAGTATTAAATCCATTAGGTGTACCATCGCGTATGAATATTGGACAAATTTACGAAACTGTATTAGGTTGGTCTGGTAAAGAATTAGGAATCAAATTCGCAACGCCGATTTTTGATGGTGCTCATGTTGATCAAATCGAAGAATATATCGAACAAGCTGGCTTGCCACGTTTAGGTTCTACTTATTTATATGATGGTGAAACTGGTCAACGTTTCGATCAAAAAACAACGGTAGGTGTTATCTATATCATCAAATTATCACATATGGTGGATGATAAAATGCATGCTCGTTCAATCGGACCATACTCATTAATTACACAACAACCTCTTGGTGGTAAAGCACAATTTGGTGGTCAGCGTTTAGGTGAGATGGAAGTTTGGGCACTTGAAGCTTATGGTGCAGCTAATATCTTACAGGAATTATTAACAGTGAAATCAGATGATATCCAAGGAAGAGCAAAAGCTTATGAAGCAATTGTAAAAGGTGATAACTTGCCAATTCCTGGTATTCCTGAATCATTCAACGTGTTAGTACACGAGTTAAGAGGTCTTGCTTTAGATTTAGATTTCGATTGATGAATTTAGAATGCATCGTTAGTATATAATTTAATTTTTAGAATTTAAAAATAAAATACCATGCCTTTCAAAAAGGATAACAAAATCAACACAGAGTTTAAAACGATTACGTTAAAACTCGCTTCACCTGACTCTATTTTAGAACGTTCTTATGGTGAAGTAAAAAAACCGGAAACGATTAACTACAGAACCTACAAGCCTGAGATGGAAGGTTTGTTCTGCGAGCGTATTTTCGGCCCGACAAAAGATTATGAATGTTTTTGCGGTAAGTACAAACGTATCCGTTACAAAGGTATTGTGTGCGACAGATGTGGTGTGGAAGTAACAGAGAAAAAAGTGCGTCGTGAACGTATGGGACACATCAAACTGGTGGTGCCTGTGGTACACATCTGGTATTTCAAATCCTTGCCCAATAAGACGGGCTACATGTTAGGTTTGTCTTCCAAAAATGTCGAATCTATTGTTTACTATGAACGATATGTTGTTATCCAGCCGGGTATCACCGAAGACGGTGTGCCTGTAAACGGCGAAAGCAAAAAAACAAAGTATCT